>CALWXR010000018.1 GCA_944385535.1 uncultured Oscillospiraceae bacterium | reverse complement strand
TCGACTTCGCTCGAGATGACAAACTTTTTTCCGCGGTGGGACCAGTTTAGTGCCTGCTTATCGTAAGTGCGTGGATCTCTCGACTTCGCTCGAGATGACAAACTTTTTTCCGCGGTGGGACCAGTTTAGTGCCTGCTTATCGTAAGTGCGTGGATCCTTCGACTTCGCTTCGCTGCGCTCGGGATGACAGACTTTTTTCTTCTCAAGCGCCGTTTGCCCGGATTAGTTCATGGTCCCCTCCGCCCTTTGGAACAGCTCTCCGATCCGCTCTCTTAAGGCGGCGGCTTCCTTCCCGTCGGAAGCGCCGTACCGGTCGATCCACTGAGCCGCCGCGGCCTGTGCCTGCTTCAGGGTTTCCAGGTCGAAGCTGAGATCCGCCACCCGGAAGGCGGGCAGGCCGGACTGGCGGGCGCCGAAGAAGTCCCCCGGCCCCCGGAGGGCCAGATCCTCTTCCGCGATGCGAAACCCGTCGTTGGTCTGACACAGGGTTTTCAGCCGGCGCACCGTCTCCGGGTTCCGGTTGCGGGTGGTGAGGATGCAGTAGCTCTTGTCCTTCCCCCGGCCCACCCGGCCCCGGAGCTGATGGAGCTGGCTCAGGCCGAAGCGGTCCGCGTCCTCAATGACCATCAGCGTGGCGTTGGGCACGTCCACCCCCACCTCGATCACCGTGGTGGCAACCAGTACGTCCGCCTCTCCCCGGGCGAAGGAGGCCATCACCGCCTCTTTTTCCCCGCCCTTCATCTGGCCGTGGAGCAGGGCTACCTTCAGGTCGGGAAATACCGTCTGCCTCAGGGTATCCGCCCAGAGGGCGGCGGATTTGATATCCAGGCCCTCGCTCTGCTCCACCGCCGGGCAGACCACAAAGCACTGGTGTCCCCCTTCCGCCTGCTTGCGGATGAAGGCGTTGATCCGGGCCCGGTAGCTCTCCCCCACCAAAAAGGTGTCCACCTTCTCCCGCCCCGGGGGCATCTGGTTGAGTATGGACACGTCCAGATCTCCGTACATCAAAAGGGCCAGGGTTCTGGGAATGGGGGTCGCGGACATGACCAGCAGATGGGGATCCATCCCCTTGGCGGAAAGCCTGGCCCGCTGGGCCACGCCGAACCGGTGCTGCTCGTCGGCCACCACCAGAGACAGGTTCTGAAAGGCGGTGGCGTCGGTGAGCAGGGCGTGGGTGCCCACCACCGCCCGAATCCGGCCCGCCGCCAGATCCTCCCGAACCTGGGCCTTCTGCTTGGCGGTCATAGAGCCGGTGAGCAGGCCCGTGGAGATCCCCAGGGGGGCGAACAGGGCATTCAGGGACCGATAATGCTGCTCCGCCAAAATCTCCGTAGGGGCCATCAGGGCGGCCTGCTTGCCGTTCACCGCGGCTAAGTACATGGCCGCCGCGGCCACCATGGTCTTGCCGCTGCCCACGTCTCCCTGAACAAGGCGGTTCATGGGTGCGCCCTTGCCCAGATCCCGGCGGATATCCCCCACCGCCCGCTCCTGGGCCCCGGTGAGGGCGAAGGGCAGGCTCTCATAAAAGGGGGTAAGATTCAGGTTTTCATAGGGGGGGACGGTTTTTTCCGCCCGGGCGGCGCGCATCAAAGACAGCCCGGCGGAAAATACAAAAAACTCCTCAAATACCATCCGCTTTTTCGCCTGCTCCGCCTCCTCCATGGATTGTGGCTGGTGGATGGCAAAGTATGCCCGCTCCGCCGGGAGAATATCATATTCCTTCCGAATGGCCTCCGGCAGGATTTCCTCGGGGGGATCGCAGATGGCCAGAGCCTGGGCCACGGTTTTCGCCATCACCGAATTGCTCAGCCCGGCGGTCAGGGGGTAGATGGGCATGACCCGCCGGGTGGCGGCGGCAGGCCCGTGGGGATCCTCAAACACCGGGTTGGTGATGCCGTAGCCTACAAAATCCCCGCTCACCGCCCCGTAGAAAATGTACTCCCGTCCGTATTCCAGCTGCTGGGCGTACCGGCTGTTGAAAAACGTGGCGCTTATATACCCGGTGTGATCCCCCAGGCGCACCTTGGTAATGTCCAGGCCCTTGCGGATGTGGCTGGTTCTGGGCGTGTTCATCACCATGGCCCGGAAGCAGGCGGGTACGTCCGGCTGAAGCTGGGAGATGGTCAAAATCTTCGTCCGGTCCTCATACCCCCGGGGGAAATGGCAGATCAGATCCCGGAGGGTGAAGATATTCAGCTGGGCAAGCTGCTTGGCCCGGGCGGAGCCTACGCCCTTGAGGATGGTAACGGGGTCGCTTCCTCTTGCCATGGAATTTCCCTCCCTGGTTGAAAAAAGTGGGTACCGGTTCCCCCGGCGGGGTGTTTCCAGGGGCCGATACCCCTATTATATACGAAAAGCCCCCTGGGGGCAACGGAAATTTGGGCATGAAAAAACTCCCTCCGGAAGTTGGGGAGGGAGATATTTTCAGAGAGAATCAAGCCAGCTTGTTCAGCTTCAGGGTCATGCTGCTCTTCTTCCGGGCAGCGTTGTTCTTGTGCAAAAGACCCTTGACCACAGCCTGATCCACAGACTTGACGGCCTGCTTGTAAGCGGCCTGGGCAACGGAAGCGTCGCCGGACGCCAGGGCGGCGTCGAACTTCTTCAGGTCGGTCTTCAGGGCAGACTTGTTGGCCTTGTTCTTCTCGTAAGCGATCTTGGAAGAAAGGACATCCTTCTTAGAGGACTTGATGTTGGGCATGGATTCCACCTCCTTTTGCTGATTTTCCATACAGGAACACATTATAGCGTTTTTGAAGAACAAAATCAACCCTTTTTTCAAAAAATTTTATTTTCCCGAAACCTGATGGTCTCCCCCGGAACGGCGGTTTTGGGGGAGCCTTGTCAAGTCCAAATTTTTGCACAAAATCATCTCCATGGCAAAAACCACCACCGGCGAAAAAATAGGAAATCCGTCGAAGGCGGCGCCTCCATTTTATGTGAACCATTTTTGCATATCCACAACCAAACCCGGTTGTGGAAAACCCCTGTGGAAAAACCTGTGGAAATTGTGGAAAACTTCGAGTTTTCAACAGGTATTCCGGCTTTCAGGAAACCGGGGGCCGCCTGTGGAAAAGTGTGCATAGTCCTGTGCATAAATCGGGTGTATTCGCCCCCTTCTCCGGTTTACGTTACCGGATGGAAACCGCCTCTTCTCCGCAAAATAGGGCAGAAAAGTTTGCAATTTGTAAATTTTTCCTGTCAAAACCTGTTGACTTCTCCGCCATGTTTCCAAATTTTTGTGGAAAACCTACAAAAAACATTTTTGGTATCATATGCCGCCATCGGGGAATACTGTATCCAGCAGACCCGGGTCAGACGCCTTCGCCCTTGCCGGTGGAAACGTCCGGGCTCTGCATGAAACCTTTTTTCACAGGAGGACACCATGCAGGGAAAGGTAGAAATCTGCGGCGTGAACACATCCCGGCTGAAGGTTTTGCCCCAGAATGAAATGGACGCTCTGCTCCGCCGGGCCAAATCGGGAGACGACCATGCCCGGCAGCAGCTGATCGAGGGGAATTTGCGGCTGGTGCTTTCCGTAATCCAGCGGTTTGACAAGCGGGGGGAAAACCCCGACGATCTGTTCCAGGTGGGGTGCATCGGGCTGATGAAGGCCATCGCCAACTTTGACCCGGACAAGCAGGTGCGGTTTTCCACCTACGGGGTGCCCATGATCGCCGGAGAGGTGCGGCGATACCTTCGGGACAACAGCCCCATCCGGGTCTCCCGGTCGCTGCGGGATGTGGCCTACCGGGTACTCCAGTGCAAGGAGGCCCAGACATTGGCCCTGGGCCGGGAGCCCACCCTGGAAGAGATCGCCAAAGCCCTGGACATCCCCCTGGAGGATGTGAGCCAGGCCCTGGACGCGGTATGCGCCCCGGTGAGCCTGTATGATCCGGTGTACGCCGACGGGGGAGATCCCTTAACGGTGATGGATCAGGTTCGGGACCATAAGAACACAGAGGAAGGGTGGATGGAGCACATCACCCTGCGCGCCGCCTTTCAAGCCCTGAACCAGCGGGAGAAGCAGATCCTGTCGCTGCGGTTCTACGACGGAAAGACCCAGATGGAGGTAGCCTCCGCCCTGGGGATCTCCCAGGCCCAGGTATCCCGGCTGGAAAAGGGAGCGATTCAAGCCATGCGCAAAACCGTCACCCCCTCTTAAAGGCATACCGCCGCCCCTCGCCGCATAGCCTTTCAGAGAAGGAGGATGGGCTATGTCTGTGCGCTTTACCAATTTACAATGCAAAGAGGTCATCTGCGTCAGCGACGGGCGGCGGCTGGGATTCATCAGCGACGTGCAGGTGGAGATCCCCAGCGGCAACATCTGCGCCATTGTGGTGCCCTGTCCCAACCGCTTCCCCAGCGTCCTGGGAGGCCGGGAGGAGTTCATCATCCCCTGGGGCTGCATCAAGCGCATCGGCCCGGACATTGTCCTGGTGGACACCCGGCCGGATGACTGCAAGTTCCCCAGGCCGCCCCATGGGGGAAGGTGAGGGGAAGTAATAGGTAAGAGTGAAGAGTGAAGAGGTGAGGTATTTTCCTTCGGAAAATGGATTTGAAAAGGGAAAAATAGCTGTTTTCAATCATTCCCGAAGGGAATACCACACTTATTCACTCTTCACTTTTCACTCCGCCGCGCACCCCAGTGGAGAACCGTCCGTTGGTTCCTCCGCGCCTCCCCCCTGTCATCTCGAGCGAAGTCGAGAGATCCACGCACTTATGGGCCTTGAAGGGGCCGTTGGTTGAGACGCGGGAACCATTTGGATGCCTGCTTATGGTAAGTGCGTAGATCCCTCGACTCCGCTTCGCTGCGCTCGGGATGACAGACTTTTTTCTGCGGAGGGACCGTTTCAGCGCCTGCTTATCGGAAGCGCGTGGATCTCTCGCCTGGCTGCGCTCGCTCGGGATGACATTCTTTTTCGGATCGGGCGGATTTTTTGAAATTGGCCCTGTTTTTCTTAAAAAACACTTGCAAAATCCTTTTTCTTATCATATAATGGTTCGGCATGGGCATTTCCCATGACATTACACACCACACACCCGGGGATCGGCTGCCCCTGTGTCCGAATTCGGACGGGCCGCCGGGATGATCGGGGTGGAGGAAAAAACAAAAGGAGAATAATAAAATGGCTGTCGTATCTATGAAGCAACTGCTGGAGGCCGGTGTTCACTTCGGTCACCAGACCCGTCGTTGGAATCCCAAAATGGCGCCCTATATCTACACCGAGCGCAACGGGATCTACATCATCGACCTGCAGAAAACCGTAAAGAAGCTGGAAGAGGCTTACAACTTCGTCCGTGACACCTCCGCCAACGGCGGCTACGTGCTGTTCGTGGGCACCAAGAAGCAGGCCCAGGACGCCATCAAGGAAGAGGCCGAGCGCTGCGGCGGTTACTATGTGAACGCCCGCTGGCTGGGCGGCATGCTGACCAACTTCCGGACCATGCGTACCCGGATTGACCGTCTGGCTCAGCTGCGGAAGATGGAAGCTGACGGCACCTTCGCCATGCTGCCCAAGAAGGAAGTCATCAAGCACCAGGCGGAGATCGAAAAGCTGGAGAAGTACCTGGGCGGCGTGAAGGAAATGAAGAAGCTGCCCGCCGCTCTGTTCATCGTTGACCCCCGGAAGGAGCGCAACGCCATTGCCGAGGCCCGGAAGCTGAACATCCCCATCGTGGCCATTGTGGACACCAACTGTGATCCCGATGAGATCGACTACGTGATCCCCGGCAACGATGACGCCATTCGCGCCATCCGTCTGATCGCCTCCGCCATGGCCAACGCCGCCATCGAAGGCCGCCAGGGTGAGGACGCCGAGGCTGCCGAGGCCGCTGAGCCCGCCGCCGAAGCCGCCGCTGAATAATCCCGCTTCCCTATTTTCATATATACAGGAGGATTGCTAAAATGGCTTTTACCGCTCAGGATGTTAAGAAGCTCCGTGAAATGACCAACGTGGGCATGATGGACTGCAAGAAGGCCCTCCAGGCCACCGACGGCGATATGGACAAGGCTGTGGACTGGCTCCGGGAAAAGGGCCTGGCCAAGGCCGCCAAGAAGGCCGGCCGGGTGGCTGCCGAAGGCGTGGCTTACGCTACCGTAGTAGACGGCGTGGGCGTGGTTATCGAGGTCAACTCTGAGACCGACTTCGCCGCCAAGACCGATTCCTTCATGGATCTGGTGAAGAACCTGGCCGTGGTGGTCGCCACCGAGAACCCCGCCGACGTGGAGGCTCTGAAGGCCTGCACCTACCCGGGCACCAACCTGACCGTCACCGAGATCATGCAGGAGAAGGTCATGTCCATCGGCGAGAACATGCAGATCCGCCGGTTCGCCCGCTTCCCCGAGAACACCAGCGTGGCCTACGTCCACGCCGGCGGCTCCCACGGCGTTCTGGTGAACCTGGCTGTGGAAGGCGCCATCGACGCCACCGAAATCGGCAAGAACGTGGCCATGCAGATTGCCGCCATGTCCCCCAAGTACTGGGATAAGGCCCAGGTGCCCCAGGCCGACATCGACAAGGAGCTGGCTGTTCAGGTGGCCCTCATGGACAACGATCCCAAGATGGCCTCCAAGCCCGCCGCTGTGAAGGAAAAGATCGCCGCCGGCAAGATGGCCGCCTTCTACAAGGAGAGCTGCCTGCTCCAGCAGGAGTTCGTCCGGGGCGACCTGTTTAAGGGCGACGTGGCCGGCTATATCGCGGACGCCGCCAAGAAGCTGGGCGGCAAGGTCACCTTCGTAGACGCGGTGCACTTCGTCAAGGGCGAAGGCATCGAGAAGAAGGTAGACGACTTCGCCGCCGAAGTGGCCGCCCAGGTGGCCGGCGCAGGCAAGTAAGACCCCATCATCCCCCCACGGATCCCCGTGGGGGGGATTTTTTATGAGGGAATAGGGAACGAAGAAGCTGGGTAATTGCGTGGATTCCTGGGCTTCCCTCGGGACGGCGTGCATATGAAAGCCCCGGTCCGTTGATTGGACCGGGGCTTCTATCATGATGGAGGAAAACTTATCCTTTTACAGAACCGGCGGTAACTCCCTTGATGATGTACTTGGACAGGCAGATGTACACGATCACCACCGGCAGAATTGCCAGCAGGATGAACATGTAGACCTTGCCCATGTCGAACTTGCTGTAATCCGCCGCGCGAAGCTGGGCGATCATAATGGGCACGGTTTTCATTTCCGCCTTGTCCAGCAGCAGGGCGGGCATGAAGTAGTTGTTCCAGCTGGCTACGAAGGCGAAGATCATCTGCACCGCCATGGCGGGCTTGAGCATGGGAAGGATGATCTTATTGAAGGTGGAAAATTCGTTGGATCCATCCACCCGGGCGGCCTCCACAATCTCCATGGGCAGCACCGATTCCATGTACTGCTTCATATAGAAGAACACCACAGGAGAGGCGATGCTGGGCACAATCAGGGGGATGTAGCTGTTGGTCAGGCCGAACTTGACGCACAGCTGGTAGAAGCCGGTGGCGCTGACCTGCTGGGGAATGACCATCACCGCCATGATGAAGGAGAAGGCCAGTTTTTTCAGCCGGAAGTGATAGGCGTGGATGCCGTAGGCGGTCAGGGCGGAAAAGTAGGTGCTGAGCAGGGCGCTGGACGCGGCGATGATAAAGGAGTTCAGCATGCCCCGGGGGATGTTGATGGAGGCGTCGGTCCAGGCGTTATACAGGTTCTTAAAGAAGTAGTCGCTGGGAAACAGCCGGAAGCCGCCCTGAAGATCCGCGTTGGACCGGGTCGCGTTGATGAACAGCATATAGAAGGAGAACAGGCACAGCACCGTCAGAAAGATCAGGAAAGCGTATACCAGCGCCCGGGCGGCAGTGAGCCGGGCTTTGGCAACGCGGCTGTCCGCGGAATTGCTCTTTTTCATACCATCCGCCTCCTTAGTCGTCCTTCCTGGTCAGGCTGCGGTAGACAACCATGCTCAGAAGGCCGGTGATGATGAAAATGACCACAGAGATCGCGCCGGACATGCCGTAGTTCTTGCTGGTCTTTAAGTAGTTGTTCAGGTACATGACCAGGGTGGTGGAGGTTCGGTTGGGGGTTCCGGCGCCGTTGGTCAGCACCTGGGGCACGTCGAACATCTGAATGCCGCCGATCATGGCGGTGATTACGGTGTACACCAGGATGGGCATGAGCAGGGGCAGTGTCACCTTGAAGAACACCTGCAGGGAGGAAGCGCCGTCAATGTTGGCCGCCTCGAACAGGTTCTGGTCGATGCCCATAATGCCCGCCATAAGCAGTATGGTGGTATTGCCGAACCAGAGCAGGAAGTTCATCAGGCAGATGAGCCCCCGGACGGTGATCTTTTGGGCGAAGAACTCAATGGGCTGGTCGATCCACCCCATCTGGGTGAGCAGCTGGTTCACCGGGCCGGAGTTGGAGAACAGGGTGAAGAACAGCATGGAGAAGGCGGAGGCCATAATCAGGTTGGGCATATAGATCACGGTCTTGAAGAACTGCTGGCCCTTGATGTTCAGCCGGTAGCTGGTGAAGAACACCGCCAGCAGCAGAGCCACCAGGATCTGGGGCACCGCGCCGCCGACCCACAGCACCAGGGTGTTCCAAGCGTACTTGAGGATGTCGATGTTTCCGTTTTTGTCCGGGGTGAACAGCTTGATGTAGTTGTCCAGGCCCACAAAGTTGGGACCCACCTGCTTCAGGCCCTCCCGGTAGTTTTCAAAAAAGCTGTTGTAGATGGTCATCACCTGGGGCACCAGGGTGAACAGGCCGTAGACGATGAAGAACGGGGCAATAAACAGATACCCCCACTTGGCGTAGCTGATGCCCTTGCGCTTCCGGGGGTCGGCAAGTCGTTTCATCAGAGCATTCCTCCTTGTGTTCTCTGATCTTAAAATCACTTCCAAACGCGGCGCTTTCCACGCTTGGAACTGGCTTCAAGACTGTTTGCCAATGTGAGGCAAGGCTTGCACCTTGCCTCACACAGGGTCTTACTTCACATTACTTCTGAATGCTCAGGGAGTGGTAATGGAGGGGTACTTCTCGTTGATGTACTTGTAGAAGTTGCTCATAGCCTCTTCTTCCGTAACGGTGCCCTGGCAGTACTCTCTCCAGTTGGACTGCAGGCCCTCGTTCAGCAGCTGATCGTAAATGGTCTGGTTCTCGAACTTGATATTCTTGGCCAGCTCCACGAACAGAGCCACGTCGTTCTGGCCGCCCAGGAATTCGTTGCCGAAAGCGGGATCTTCCGCGTACTTGGCGTTGACGGCCTGGTTGTTGGAGAACTGAGCCTCGTTCTCAACCAGCTTGGAGCAGACGTCCTCGTCGTTGATGAAGGTGTTCATGATGTCGGCGATCATAGTGGGGTTATCGGAGCCGGTAGCAGCCAGCAGCCAGGTGCCGCCCCAGAAGTGGGCCTGAGGACCCTGGCAGATGGCCCAGTCGCCGTAGCAGCCCTTCTCCGCGTCCTGGGCGTTGCCCATGGAGAAGTTGAAGTACCAGGCGGGTCCAAAGTAGCACATGGCCTTGCCGTCGGCGAACATTTCAACGGTGCAGTCGTCAGACCAGATGTCGCAGTTCTTGGTGTAGCCCTTTTCGGAGAACTCCTTGGCCTGACCCATCCAGGCCTGGATGTTCGCGTCAATCTGCAGATTGCCGGCCTCGTCCACCCAGGGAGAGGTAACGTTGTTGGAGAACACACGGTAGGTAGCGGCCTCGGAAGCGGTCATCAGATAGCCCTTGGCGCCGGCCTGCTCGGCCACGGCGTTGAACTTATCCCAGCTGTCCAGCTGCGCCTGCACTTCGGCGGGATCATCGGTGCCCAGCACGTCCTTGGCGATGGAGCGGCGGTAGATCAGCGCGGAGGGGCAGCACTGGAAGGAAACGCCCTTGACCACGCCGTTAGAGTCGGAAGCGGCCTGCACGGTGTATTCATAAGTGTTGGAGAAATCGGTGACGCCCAGAGCTTCCACGTCCTGGGTGAACTCGGAGTCGGTGTACTTCAGAATGTAGTCAGCCTCGGCCAGGAACAGGTCCACCTTGTCATCGGCGGCGGCGCTCTCCTGGTTCAGCAGCGCCTCGTCCAGCTTGTCCTGGTAGACGCCGTCAGCGTTGGGGTTGATGATCCAGTTGACGGTGATCCCTTCGGGGACGGTGTAGTACTTCTCAAAGAAGCCCTTGAACTCTTCGTTCCATGCGTAAATGTTGAAAACCTTGCCTTCGGTGCTTTCTTCCACAACGGGTTCCGTCTCAACGGGAGTGGCGGCCTCCGTTTCCTGGGGGGCAGCGGTGGTTTCGGGAGCCTCGGAGCTGCCGCAGCCTGCGAACATACCGACGATCATAAAGACGGCCAGCAGCAGAGCCAGTGCTTTTTTCATTTCTTGTTCCTCCTTGAAAGAATGTTGAGAATTATAATAACTGCCTTTGGCAGGTATTACCTTGCCTATTCCTTTTGGTTCAGATCCCGGACGGAAGTACCCACACACAGGCCGCCGGGCACCAGAATCCGGTCCACCGGGGTGGTTTTGGGGCGCTCGATCAGGCTGATCAGCTGGGTGGCGGCGGTTTTGCCCAGCTCCCAGGCGTTCTGGGAATAGGTGGTCAGCCCCAGTACCTTTGCCAGGTGGATGCCGTCGTAGCCTACGGCGGAAATGGTATCGCCCATGCGAAGCCCCAGGCTGTTAAAGGTGTTGATCCCCCCCAGGGCGGAAAAGTCGTCGGGGAAGAATATACAGGTTGGGGGATCTGGCAAAGCCAGCAGTTCCCTGGTGGCTTCTTCACACCGCTTGGGATCGTGGTAGACACAGGGACGGACATATTCCTCCGGGATCGTCAGCCCAAGCTCCTCACAGGCCCGATAGAAGCCTACCAGCCGGTTTTGGGTGACCACGGTGGACTCTCCGTGGAGGAAGGCGATCTTCCGATGGCCCATGGAATAGACGTAGCGAACCAGCTGCTCGGCGCCGCTGACATTATCGGAAATCACGGCGATGGAATTGTTGAAGATGTGGTCGATGGTGGCCAGGGGGATGCCGCTTTCCACCAGCTCCAGCACCTGGGGATCCCGGAAGTCTACACAGGCGATGACCACGCCGTCCACATTCCGGTACCGGCAGTGTTTCAGATAGGTGTTGTGACCGCCGTATACGTTCCGGTTGATGAAGATGATGTCATAGCCGCTGGCCTCCGCTTCCACCTTGAAGCTTTCCAGCATGGTGGAGAAGTACTCGTGGGCCAGGCCGCTGCGCATCTCATCTACGAACAGCACGCCCAGAATGTGGGTTCGGTTGGTTTTCAGCGCCCGGGCGGCGGCGTTGGTCAGGTAGCCCATTTCGTCGGCAATTGCCTTGATCCGGTTTCGGGTCTCCTCGCCGATGTCAGGCTGGCCGTTGAGGGCTTTGCTGACCGTGGCAACGGAAACGCCGCATCGTTTCGCGATATCCTTCATGGAAACCATTGCTGTCTTCGCCTCCTCTCTCCGTAAAATTTCTTAATCGTTTACGTAACTTAACTATATAACACTTCACACAAAAAAGCAAGAGGGAAAATAAAAAAACCGGACATAATGCCCGAATTTTGTAAACGATGCACATTTTAACAACGAAAAACTAGGCACTTTGAATGCTTAAATTCTTCGAAACTGCCATTCGGACACCTTTTTATCCAATCCGGCTGTTTTTTGCGGCTTAAAATTTTCTTCACTCCCGAAAAAATAATTTCTCTTTTTTTGAAAAATATGAAAAAACCCCTTGCTTTTCTCACAAAATCCGGATATTATAAACTGTGTTACCAAAGGTGAAAACAGGAGCTTAAACGTTATCGTTAATCCCCGCAGCTTCTGCGGAGTGCAAAGGAGCGGTCAGAATGAAATACGGATACTTCGACGATTCCCGGCGTGAATACGTCATCACCACCCCCAAGACGCCCCTGCCCTGGATCAACTACTTAGGCAGCGAGGATTTCTTAGGCATGATCTCCAACACCGGCGGCGGTTACTGCTTCTACCGGGACGCGAAACTCCAGCGGCTCCTTCGCTACCGCTATAACGGGGTGCCCGGGGACACCGGCGCCCGATTCTATTACATAAAAGAGCAGGGGAAAGCCCCCTGGAACCCGGGCTGGCTCCCCACCCGCACCGGCCTGGACTTCTATCAGTGCCGCCACGGCATGGGTTACACCGTTCTGGAAGGAAAGAAGGACGGGCTGGACGCGAAGATCACCTTCTTCGTCCCCCAGGGGGAAAACTGCGAGCTCCACGATCTGGTGCTGACCAACGAAACCCACCGGGTCAAGACCGTGAAGGTCTGGGGCTGCATGGAGTGGTGCCTGTGGAACGCCTCCGACGACGCCCAGAACTACCAGCGGAATCTGAACATCGCCGAGTCTGAAATAGAGCCCGGGATCATCTACCATAAGACCGAATACCGGGAGCGGCGGGATCACTACGCCTTCTACGGCGTCAATGTGCCCACCGCCGGCTGGGACACGGACCGGAACACCTTCTTAGGCCATATGGGCCATTGGTCCGACCCCCAGCTTGTCCGGGAAGAGCGGTCCGCTTCCAGCTTGATCACCGGCTGGTATCCCATCGGCTGCCACCGGCTGGATGTGACATTGAATCCCGGGGAAAGCTGCCGGGCCACCTTTATCCTGGGCTACGGCAAAAATCCCAGAGATCAGAAATTCCTTGCCCCCGGGGTAATCCGCAAGGACACCGCCCACCGTTTGATGGCAAAATACGCCGATCCCGCCGCTGTGGATCAGGCGTTCTCGGATCTGGGCAAATACTGGGACCGGCTGCTGGGCAACTACCGTCTGGAATCCGGCGACGAAAAGCTGAACCGGATGGTGAACATCTGGCACCAGTACCAGTGCATGGTCACCTTCAATATGAGCCGCTCCGCCTCCTATTATGAGACCGGCATCGGCCGGGGCATGGGCTTCCGGGATTCCTGCCAGGACCTGTACGGCTTTATGCACATCATCCCTCAGCGGGCCCGGGAGCGGATCATTGACATCGCCTCTATTCAATTCCCTGACGGCTCTACTTACCATCAGTATCAGCCCCTGACCAAGAGGGGCAACGCGGACATCGGCGGCGGATTCAACGACGATCCCCTGTGGCTGGTGGGGGCGGTCACTGCCTATGTCAAAGAGACCGGCGACTTTGCCATTCTGGATCATCCCACTCCCTTCAACAATCAGGCGGGCAGTGAAGCGCCTCTCATGGAGCATATCCGCCGCAGTGTCAACTATACCCGTACCCACCTGGGCCCCCACGGCCTGCCCCTCATCGGCCGGGCGGACTGGAACGACTGCCTGAACTTAAACTGCTTCTCGGAAGAGCCGGGGGAAAGCTTTCAGACCTTCGGCCCCGATGACGGCCCGGTGGCGGAATCGGTGTTCATCGCCGGGATGTTCGTCAAGTACGGCAGCGACTATGCCCAGCTGTGCCGCCGGATCGGCCTGGAAGCGGAGGCCCGAGATGTGGAACAGGCGGTTCAGGACATGGAGCGGGCGGTGCTGAAAGACGGCTGGGACGGGGAGTGGTTCCTCCGGGCCTACGACGCTTTCGGTAATAAGGTGGGAAGCCAGGAGTGCAAGGAGGGCCGGATCTATATCGAGCCCCAGGGCTTCTGCACCCTGGCGGGCATCGGCAAGGACACAGGGGAAGGTATAAAGGCCATGGAATCTGCCCGGAAGCACCTACTTGGGGAGTACGGCATGGAGCTGCTGGCCCCCTGCTACACCGAGTATCACAAAGAACTGGGGGAGATCACCTCCTATCCGCCCGGATTCAAGGAGAACGGCTCCATCTTCTGCCACAACAACCCCTGGATTGTCTGCGCCGAGGCCACCCTGGGCCGGGGCAACGAAGCCTTTGACATCTACCGCCGGATCTGCCCGGCCTACCTGGAGGACAAGAGCGAGATCCACGAGACCGAGCCCTACGTTTACGCCCAGACCGTCACCGGCCGGGCCTCGGGAAACCCCGGCCACGCCAAGAACAGCTGGCTGACCGGCACCGCCAGCTGGACCTTCCTGTCCATCAGCCAGTACATTCTGGGCATTCAGCCGGACTACGACGGCCTGGTGGTGGCTCCCTGCATCCCAGACGACTGGAAGGAATTCACCGTTACCCGGAAATTCCGGGGCACGGAGTACGTAATCCGCGTCAAGCACACTGGCGAAAAAACCATGACCGTGGACGGCAAGCCGGTGGAAGGCAGGGTAGTTCCCCTCTCCAACGCCTCCGCTTGCCAGGTAGAGCTTACCCTATAAAAAAACGAGGCCGGTGATCCCGGCCTCGCTGATTTTATGGGGTTTACTCTGCCACGGTGATGGCGGTGATGTGGGGCTGCATGCCTTCGTACCAGTACAGGAAGCCTTCCATGTTGATCACATCGCCAACCTTCAAGTTCTGAACAGCCTGGTAGACCTCGGATGTCTCATCGCACAGGTAGTACTCAATGACAAAGGTGTAGGTCTCGCCGTTGAGAGAGGCGTCGAAGTACAGGTCGCTGTCGGTGCCCTCCTGGCCGGAACCGTCCCAGTTGTACAGGAATGCGTCCCCATTCTCATTGGCGGCCTCCACGGTCAAACCGGTGAAGGAGACGAACTCGTTCTGATGGTCGATCAGGTCTTCGCTGACCAGCATTTCGGTCACGTCCAGGGCCTCGGCGATGTAGGTGTCGCCGTCTTCCACGAATTCAAAGGTGCCGTCCATAATCTCCACTTCCCCGGACCACTCGGTCTTGTAGCCGGTGACACGGATCTTAGTGCCGGGCACCAGCTTTTCCGCGTCCTCTTCCGTGCAGGTCAGGTTATACAGGAAGTAAGCGCCGTCGGGGCTCTGGCAGTATACGGTCACCTTGCCGTCCCACCAGGACTGATGGGCCTGAACATAGGTCTCCACGGTCACTTCGGTGTCCATTTCGGCGGCAATGTACTCTTCGTGGCTCAGAACAGTGGCTTCCGCTTCAGTAGCTTCGGTGGTTGCTTCGATGGTTGCTTCGGTGGTCGCTTCGGTGGTCGCTTCGGTGGTGGGAGCGGCCTCCTCACCGCCGCAGGCGGCCAGGGACAGGGCCATTACCAGAACCAGCAGCATGGCAATATACTTTTTCATAATGATTCTCCTTTTCTCAGGTAGTTGCGGCTTATAAAGCACAGTTTCATTATACTCAGCTTCTCCGGGAAATCAATGGATGAAAATGAAATTTTTTGTGTGGAAAGCTTGAACTTTTTCGGTAATCCAGACCGGAAACTCGGGAAGAAAGCCCCAGAGCAGGAAGGTTTTTATCCCTTCCCCTTCCTTTTGGCATCCCGAAGCGCCCAGGCCAGGAGCCCCGCCCAGCACAGCCCCAAGCCCAGGAGCAGGGCCTTGGAGGCGGCGGGAAGGGGACCTAAGTCCTGCTTTCCCCCGGAGGATTCCACCTGATCCAGCCGGTACAGATCCGTGACCTCCTGAAAAAGATCCTGGATATACCCATCGTCCACGGTCTGCTTCCGGCGGACAGACTTGGTCACGTTCTCAATCAGCTGTCCGGCGGCGTTTCGCAGGGAGGCGGAGCCGTTGAACACCGGCGTGACGAAGGTATGTTCCGTGTTATTCAGCAGCAGGTTGACCGCGTCGATTTTTACGGAGTAATACAGGTCGTTGTCCTCCCCCCGGCGGCTCAGGTAGTCCTGATATTCCCCGCTTTCCTGGGCCTTGGAGGTGACGGGCACGTAGCCTTCCGTCTGGGAATAGGCGATCTGAACCTCATTGGTCAGCAGATACTGGGCGAACAGCCAGCTGGCCAGCACCTGCTGGGGATCCTCCTTATTGAAAATACACAGGGAGGGGCCCTGGGAGATCATCTGGGGATTCTCCGGGTCAAACTGGGGCACAGTCATCACCACCGTCTCAAAGTCTACCAGCTTGTCCTTGGCAATGTCAATGAGGGGCGCCTGAGAACCCATCCAGGTGGCCCCGGCGGTGGAGTCCACGGCGAAAATACACTGGCCCGCGTTTAAGAAGTTGGCGGGATACCCCACCAGCTTGAAGGTGCTGAAGGTCTCCTTCCCCGCCTGATCCGCCAGGGTGTACAGAATCTCCCGGGTGGTGTCGTTGAAAAGCTGAATTTCCCCGGCGGAGGTGGAGTAGCCCTCGTCCAGCTGCTTAAGCATCTGGATCATCATATTATCCGTGGACTTGTAGATGAAGGGGATCAGCACCTTCTGGCCGTTTACCAGGAAGTTCCCCTCCCCGTCCTTTGCCATGGCGGCTTCGGAAACCTCCCAGATAAAGTCCCAGGTCAGGGTTTCCGGCAGGGTGTAGCCCAGCTTTTCCACATAGGTCTTGTTTACATAACATGCCTCAGTGGAGCGCATGTAGGGGATGGCGTAATGGTATCCGGCAAATTCGCATTCGGTCAGGAACTGGGGGATGATCTGCTCCAAGGTGGGGCCGTCGTAAGCCAGGGCGCTGCCTCCCAGGCCGTATTTTTCATGGGTGAACAGGTCGTCCAGGGGCACCACGGTATTCTCGCCGGTCAGGTAGGTGGCGATGTGATCCGGGTAGGTGACGCATACATCGGGGGTGGTGCCGGTGGAGATGTTGGTAATTACGTCGTTGTAGATCTTGCCGTAGTCGGTGTACAGCCGCAGATTCACAGTGATGTTGGGATACAGGGCCTGAAAATCCTCAATGGCCTGCTTGTAGATCTCCACCTGGGTCATGTTGGTATCGTTTTTGGCCCAGAAGGTGATTTCATAGTCCCGGGTGGTATCGAAGGTCTCGGGAACGGTGAATCCGCTCTGCTCCCGGGAACCGTGGCATCCGGCCAAGGTCAACGCCCCAGCCAGGGCCAGGAGCAAACAAAGAAGGCGTTTCATCCTTTCATCCCTCCTCTGGAGACGCCCTCCATGATCTTCTTCCGGAAGATCAGAAACAGGGCGATCAGCGGCAGGGAGACCGCCACCACCGCCGCCATCATGGCGGGGATGTTCTCCCGGCCGAAGCCGTTTTCCCGAATCTCCTGGATACCCACAGACAGGAGGAAATACTCCGGATCGTCGGTGATGAGCCTTGGCCAGACGTAGCTGTTCCAGCACTCGATCACCTTCAAAATGGTGATGGTGACGATGGTGGGCCGGCAGATGGGGATCATCACCCGGAACAGGTATTTTCCATCCGAGGCCCCGTCCACCTTGGCGGCGTAGTACAGCTCATCCGGCACCTGGGCGAAATTCTCCTTCAGCAGATAGATGTAAAACACCGACGCCACGGAAGGCAGGATCAGCCCCGGGAAGCTGTTGCGCAGATCCAGCTCCGTCATGGTCACGTAGTTGGTGATGACCACCAGCTCCGAGGGGATCATCATCAGGGAAAGAAACAGGGTGAACACCAGATCCTTCCCGGGGAAGGAGAGCCTGGCGAAGGCGTAGGCGGCCAGCACGGTGATAATCAGCATGGCGGCGGTGGTCACCAGGGTGAAGATAATGGTATTGACGAAATAATCCCCCAGGGGCACCTGGGTGAAGGCGGCCACATAATTTTCCAGGGTGGGCGACAGGGTGTACAGCTGGGGCGTCCACTCGGAATTGTAGGCGCTGTAGCTTTTCACCGACGTGAGCACCATCCAGTAGAAGGGAAACAGCACCACCACCGCCCAAAGGGTCAGCAGGGCATAGGTCACAATCTTTCCCAGGCGGCTGCGGCGGCGAGCGGAGGCTTCCAGTTTTTCATAGTTCATAGGGCTTACCTCTATTCATAGTGGACGTGCTTGCGGCTGACCAGCAGATTGACGCAGGTGATGGTCAGCACGATGGCAAACAGGATCATGGCGGCGGCAGAGGCGTAGGAGGGGTAGCCTCCGGCGGTGCCGTAGAGCATATCGTAGACGTAGCCCACAATGGTATTCATCCCCGCGGCGTTCAGATCCGTGCCGAACAGTGCCACCACGTCGGAGTAGGCCTTGAAGGCCCCGATGAAGCCGGTGATCACCAGGTAGAACATCGTGGGGGAGATCATGGGCAGGGTGATCCGGGTGAAGATCCTTGCTTTGGAGGTGCCGTCCACCTTGGCGGCGTTGTAGTAGCTTTGATCCACGGAAGCCAGGGCGCTGGTGAGGATCAGGATTTTAAAGGGTAGCACCACCCACACGGTGTACACGCACAGGGTAAGCATTTTGGCCCAATAGGGGCCCTGGATAAAGTCGATGGGGGCCACGCCGAACCAGCCCAGGATCCTATTCACCAGGCCGTCGGTATAGGGGGTTTTCTGGAACAGGATCATAAACACCAGGCCCACCGCCAGGGTATTGGTCACGTAGGGCAGGAAGAAAATGGTCTGGTAGGCTTCCCGCAGCTTTTGGATGGAGCTTAAGCCCAGGGCGATCACCAGGGCCAGGCCCGTGGACACCGGCACGGTGATGATTACCAGCAGGAAGGTATTTTTCAGGGCCTGGAGGAAATAGGGATCGTGGAGCACGTAGCTGTAGTTATAGCCCCCCACGCCCCAGTAGGTCTGGGAGGCGAAGTTATACCCTTCCTCCAGGGAGTAGATCAGAACGTCGATCAGAGGGTAGACCAGGAAAAGTCCCAGAAACAGGGCGGCGGGCAGCATGTACAGCCAGGCTTTTTTATTGTGTTGTTCCATGGCGGTTCTCCTTAAAAGCGGATCCTGGCTTCCGTTTGAGTGTCAAAGAGGAATACTTTCCCCGGATCCAGGCGGAAGCGCACCCGGCCGTCTTGGGCATGGACGTCGGTCTGGGCCCGGATGATGGCCCGGATGGGGGTGTTTTGGCAGTTGGGGTGGCTTGCCACCAGGCTTACGTCCCGGCCCATGACCTCCACCCGATGGAATTGGCACACCAGGGGCCCCTCCTGCTCCGGGACAAAGCCCTCGGGCCGGACGGCGGCGTACACCGGCCCGTCAGGCGCCCCGGGGACGGGCAGCACCGGGGCCTCCCCGATGTACAGCGTTTTGTTTTTTACCGAAGCGTCAAACACATGGATGGGGGGCGTGCCCAGGAACCTGGCTACAAACAGGTTGGCGGGATCGTCGTAGACCTGCTGGGGCTTGCCGGTCTGCTGGATGACCCCCTCCTTCATCACCACAATCAAATCGGAAATGGACATGGCCTCCTCCTGGTCGTGGGTGACGAAAATGGTGGTGATGCCGGTGGAGCGCTGGATCCGCCGGATTTCCTCCCGGGTTTGCAGGCGGAGCCGGGCGTCCAGGTTGGACAGTGGCTCGTCCAGGAGCAGCACCCCGGGCATTTTTACCAGGGCCCGGGCGATGGCTACCCGCTGCTGCTGACCGCCGGACAGCTCCTTGGGCTTGCGATCCATAAGATCCTGGATCTGCACCAGTTTCGCCGCCTCCAGGGCCTTGTCCGCCATTTCCTTCTTGGTCAGCTTGTCCTTCCCCTTTCGGTTTTCCAGGGGGAAGGTGATGTTCTGCTGTACCGTCATGTGGGGATACAGGGCGTAGTTCTGGAATACCAGCCCCACCCCCCGGTGCTCCGGAGGAAGGCGGGTGACCTCCTCCTCCCCAAAGTAGATGCGGCCGCCGGTGGGGGTCAGCAGGCCGGAGAGCAGATTTAAGGTGGTGGATTTCCCGCAGCCCGAGGGCCCCAGCAGCCCCACCAGGGCCCCGTCGGGGATCCTCAGGGAAAAATCCTTCACAGCGGTCACGTCCCCGCTCCCCTTCTTCCCCCGGGCAGGAAAAACCTTGGTCAGGTTTTCTAAGGTAACGTTCATTCCGATCCCATTCCTTTCATTGCGATATCCCCATTATATGCCATTTCCCGCCCCATTGCAAGGGTTCCGGGGGGAAGGAATTTCCCTTTCCCTTCCGGAAAAATTGTTCCCGGCCTATTCACAAAACCGTTACGAATCCGAAATACTTATTTGAAACAATAGCCCCATTCAAGGAGATGGGGAAGCGTCATGGGAAGCGAATATTTAAAGAAGCTGGCGAAAAACCAGGTCATAGAACCGAAGCGGGAGCTGACGCCCAAGGAAAAGCGGTTAAACTGGTGGTACTATCACAAAGGACATGTGGCCCTGGGTCTGGTAGGGCTTCTAATCGCCGCCTGGATGGTTTGGGATCTTTTCATCGACCGCCCCTACCGAATGGCCTATGTGGGCAGCTACTATCTGCCCGATGACACGGTGGAGGCCCTGGAGGACCAGCTGTCGGCGCTGGGCCAGGATATAAACGGGGACGGTCAGGTACTGGTATCGGTGGATCAGTACATCATCTCCGGGGAGGATATAGACGTCCAGTCGAACATGGCCAGCCAGGTGCGGCTCATAGCGGACAGCTCTGACTACCATATGTTCTACTACCTGATGGAGGATCCCGCCGCCTTCCAGGAAAGCTGCGAGCTGCTGGCCTATCCCGACGGCTCTCTGCCCCAGGAGGGGGAAACGGAGGGTCTGTGGTACGCCTGGGAGGACTGCCCGGTGCTCACGGGACTGAAGCTGGGCTCGGTGGAGCTGGAGGATTCGTTGGTCACCATCCAAAGCCAGCAGCTGCTGTCGGGACTGTCCATCGGCCGCCGGGGCGTAGTCACGGAGGATCCGGAGGCTCTGGAAACCCTGGCGGCCTACGAAGCCCTGTGGCAGGCTATCACCGCCGGGGCCGGCTGATTAAAATTTTTCCATAATGGCAGCGGCGCCCTGTTCCAGGGCCGCCGCTGTTTTTTCGCCCAGGGCCAGGGCCAAAAGATCCTCTTCCGTGCCGCAGCCATGGGGCACGGCCCAGGCCCCGGCGTCGTTCCCCGGGGCGATCCGGCCCCCAAGGGCGGAAAAGACCCGGATATTTTCCAGGGCGCTTTCCAGAATGGCCTGAATCTGATCCTCCGGGAACCGGCCCCTGCCCCGCAGGTTGCCGATGGTGGACAGGGTGGGCACCCACACCGTGCCGTTTTCCGCCATGGCCGCCAGGGCCTCCCCATCCAGGTAGGCCCCGTGCTCAATGGAATCCACCCCCGCCCGGGCCGCCGCCGTCACCGCTTTGGCACCGTTGCCGTGGGCCATGACGGAAAAGCCCTCCTGGTGGGCGATGTGGATCAACTCCCGGATCTCACGGGGATCCAGGCTTTCCTGGGTAAGGACCCCGAAGCGGTGAAAGTCCATCAGGCCGGAAATCATGATCTTAATAAAGTCCGCCCCCTCTTCCCGGTGCTGTTTCACCAGGGAAGCGTAATCCTTCAAGCCCTCATAGCCCACGCCGATAAAGCCGCCGTAGCAGCCCGCCTTGCAAATGGGGGCCAGGGGCGTGCGGTAGCGGATAGCATAGCCCGCCGCCAGCTCCCTGGCCCGCTTGCCTACGCCCCACTTATCCCCGCCGTCCCGCAAATACCGGATCCCCTGCCGCCGGTAGGTTTCCAGAACGCCCCGGATCCAGTCCTCGTCCGGCTGTCCTGCATGCCTTCGGATGGCCCCCCGCCAGTCAAAGCCGTCCAGAACCATGTGGATATGACAGTTCCATTCCATTGAGATCCCCGCCCTCTCCTTACTTTGAAACTGAGTATAGCAAATCCCGCCTTCCATTGCAAGACCACGAGGGGTAGTAATAGGTAATAGTGAATAAGTGTGGTGTTTTTCTTCAGAAAATGACTTTGAAAAAAGGAAAAACCGGGCCTTCAAATTACTCCCGAAGGGAATACCGCACTTATTCACTCCGCCGCGCCCCCAGGGGTAAATTGTCCGTTGGCTGCTCTGCGCTTCCCCTTCTGTCATCTCGAGCGCAGTGGAGAGATCTTTGCACTGCGGAGAAACCGCCGTACCCCAAGGGAAGCTTCTTACTTTCCAAGAACTCCGAACGCGCCACTTACTGAAGAGGTAGTCAGCAAAAATTCCGAACGCTGGCGCATTCGGAATTTTTGAAATATCGAAACAATATAGCTGCCATTGGGCCTGCCCCGATAGCCCAATAATCTTGTATTATGTAGTGCCTGCTGAATAAGCCGAGGAAAGCGGCTTATTCCCCGCTGTAGGCGGGAAATTGAAAAAAACAGCTCTTTCCAACCGTTTTTTTCAATTCAGGCGCGTATCAATGTGTATTTTGGATGGTGCGGCGCACCGCACCATCCAAACAGGCGCAAGATTTTTTCGCTGAAAGGCGAAAAACCTTGCACCGGAACAACGCAAAAAGTCCGGAAAGCCTTGGCTTGCAAGGACTTTTGCGTTGTTCAGTACACATTATGTAAATTACTTCAAGAACCGGGGCGGCGTAAGAGGCCCTCTGAAACCAGGTGTTTTCCGGGATGAAAGCGGGAAATTCTCCAGGCTTTTCTCCATAAGCCCAACTCATTTCCGGGAAGCGACCGCCCCGGTTTCATCGATAAACTGCTCGTACCACCCGGCGTCGTTGTACACAAAGGGGGTATCCTCGCTTTTCAGCAGGCTCTCCGGCAGGGTAATCAACAGGACGCTGAGCAGAGCCAGCAGAGCCGCGCCCCCCAGAACATCCTGCCATTTGATCTTTGTTTTGGCAAAATACACCACATAGGCGATCCCCAAGGGCAGCCAGCAGACCAGAGCCGTGGCCAGACCGGGGCCGTAATAGGGCGAATACTGGCCGCTTGCCAGAATGATCTCCCGGGAAGAGAATGCCCCCAGGGTGTGGATGGCCACCTCCGCAAAGGAGAACAGCATCACCGCGAAGCTCATTTTCCGGCCATACTTGTTGATCTGAACCAGAATGAACCACAGCGCCAGGCCACCGAAGTTGGTAATCAGGTCCGACAGCTCGTTCATGGGATACCGGTCCCGGAGGGCCGGCTCAGAACCAATGTTGTAAAAGTAGTGAAAGCCGCCGGGCATCACCCATTCCTCCCAGACATGGAGTGCCAGCACAATCACCGTAAAAGCTCCCAGCTTTCGGGCGGTTTCCCAGTCCCTCCAGTGGAGGATCAGCTGTACCGCCGAAACAACCGCCAGGATCAGACAGCCGTACAGCCAACCGGTTTCAATAAACCACATATGCGCGCCTCCTTACTGACTCCGGGGCAGTACCGGCAGATACAGGCAGCTGTCATACTTGCCGCCGGTGTAGATCCGGTGACGGCCTTTGTTGTGATCCTTGGGAAGCTGGGTGGTACTCACCTTGGATCCGGCGAACATCCCCCCGCCGCCGATGGTGACCATTTCCGGCTTTTCCTCCGGGAAGTAGGTGTAGCCCTCCTTGGGAATGGTGATCTTTGCCATTTTCAGCTGGAAGGGGCCGGTCCACATCTTCACGGTTTTGTAGGGAGAAACCGTGACGCGGAGAATATCCCCCTTTTTGAGTTTCAAACCCATGGGCCAAATGAGAATGTCCACCGGCACGATCTGACCGGGCCGGAGCTTTTCCTCTTTCGCCATGGACTGACGAGGATTTTCCTCGGTGCTTCTTGCTTCGTCCAGGGCCCGCAGGGATGCCCGGATATAGCCCTTGGCCGCCGTGTCCATGCCCGGACCCAGGGTATATTTGTATTTCAGGCCGCTGGGCCTGCGCTTTTCCAGCTTTACACACAGATCCATGCCGTCGTGATCCAGGGCTTCCACCCACAGCCGCAGCTTCATATAGTCGCAGATTTCCGTATCCTCCGGCATCTTCATGGAAAAACTGATACCGCTCTTTTTCCGGTCGGAATTATACTGCCCCCAGCTTTCACCGGCCACCGGATTAGGCTGCAAGGAATTTTCCTCTCCGTTCAGATAGAGCTTCCGGTACCGGGTCCGGGGAATGGGCCAGTCTTCCTCCACCCGGTCCACAATGTCCTCCCCGCCCGGGTTCAGAATGCTGACCCGAACCTTGGGAGTGCTTTCCCAGCCGTTATTTTCACCCTTGAGATACCGGTCAAAGAACTTGCGCAGTTCTTCCGTGTGGGCCTTGTTATAATAGTCGTCCCATTCTCCGGTGTTGTGGATCCGCAGCCACTTCTCCTTGGAAGAAATCCGGCGGTAGCCCTCCAGGGAGCCGTAGCCCCGGTCGGTGAATTCATAGGGGGTATTCTCGTTGCCCAGAACCATCTCTGGCAGGTTGATGAGCAAAAAGCACAGTACCGCCGTTCCTGCCACAGCCATAACCCACTGGCGAAGCTTGGGCCGGTTCTCCTTCTTGCAGAAGTGGATCAGCAGTCCCAGGCCAATGGGCAGGAAGCCGAATAAAGAGGTAATCAGGCCGGGAGAGTACAGGGTATTCATGCCGTAGGGGGCGAGCAGGGCCATATTCTGAATGCCAATGGGCACATGGATGAACGCCTCAAAGAAGGAAAACAGCATGACGGCGATGGCCGCCGGCTTCCGGAACCCCCAGACCTTCAGCACCACACAGCCCAGAACCACAGCGCCGAAGTTGGTAATCATATCCGTCAGCCGGTTCATGGGATACCGGGAAAGCAGCTCTGAGCCGTGGGCGATGTTATAAGAGTAATGGAGTCCTCCAGGGAATACCCATTCCTCAATGACGTGGAGCACCAGGGTCACCACCGCCAGGGTACACAGGATATTCACCTTGTCCCAGGTCTTTCGGTTCTTCCAGGTCAGATAGCTTAAGTAAATGCCGATGGCCGTCATGACAAACGAGCCGTCCAATCCTCGGAACTGATTTACATTGGATTGCTGGAATGCCTGAAAAAGAAGCCCTTTGACCAGATAACCATAAGCGATCTGCAAAAAGCTTCCGGCGTTGCCCGTTCTACCTTTTACCGGGCCTTTGACAATCTATCGGACGTACTGTACTGGAAGTGCGACGCCTGTTTTTATGAGGTTCTGGGAAACTATCAGCCAAGCCAAAGGCAGAGTGAATTGGAGCTGATCCGTCACTATTTTCAATACTGGATGGATCACAGTGATATTTTGGAGCTGCTGCTTCAGATCAATCGCCAGGATATCATCTACGCCTGCCATATGAAAAACGCGGAGATCCTGCAGCAGCGATACGGGCAGCTTCCCGAGAACACCACGGAGCACGGCAACTATTTTATCGCCATCCGCACAGGCTTCACCATCAGCATTCTCACCGTTTGGCTTCAGGGCGGCCGGAAGGAGACCGCCGGGGAGCTGGTGAAGATCATTGAGGAACAGCTTTTCCTTTTGGCCAAATCCATTGCCCCCCATGTGATTCCCAAAATATAATGGTCAAGGAATGCACGCCCTGAATGCCTGTGCCCTTTTTGATGTGTCCAATTTAATTATCTAAAAATAGCCGTTCTCCTTATGTGGAGAACGGCAGGCAAATCAGGCGCTGTCCGGTTTTCCGTTCCAGGCAATGGAAACAGGGGTTTGACGCTCCCCAATCAGCAAAAAACAGCCGTTGGCATCTATAGAAAAGGCTTGTTTTTGCGCCGTAAGGCGATGTCAACAGTATCAAAAGCCGAAAATGGTTGATGCCGTAGGCGAAACGCCTACGGCATCAACTGTTTTGATTTCATGAAATATCCCAACACTATAGACGCAGCCGATCTTACCGGGCAGGAGTCTGAGATACAAGAACCTATCTCTGATCCACCGTCCGGGCCTGGAACCGTTCCAGTTCCGGCACCAGCAGCAGGCAGATGATGGCCGCGGTAAAGCCGCCGTTGTACAGGCAGAAGCCGCCGTGGAGGTTGGGCACGCTGGTGACCAGCACATAGTGCATCACCGCCGCCAGGAAGCCCCAGAACCAGCCGTACTTGCTCACCACCGGACTCATGCCGTTGGCGTAGCACACGCCCACCACAATAGCCTGGGCGTTGATGGCCGTGGCAAAGGTGCCGCCCACCAGCTTACTCAGCCATGCGAACAGGAAGGAGGCCGCCACGTAGCCTAAGAGAATGGGGGTCACATTCTTGGGATGGGAGCCGGAGTTGCAGGTGGCCAGCATGCAGAAGATGATGCCGAAGGTCACCCCGTTGAAGCTGGCCCCGATCAGGTTGTAGTAGGCCAGGATGAACGCCCCGAACAGGCCGAAGTTCATCAAAAATACCGGATTGCCCAGCTTGCCGCTGACGGACCCCACATGCTCCTTGGAAAGAAGCAAAGCCTTATAGTCCTTCCACCGGCAGCCAAGCAGCAGGGCCAGCACTACGCAGGCTCCGAACAGCGTCAGGCAGAACACATTCACCGTCATCCGGGAGGCTACCTGCAAGGTCTCGGTGTCCGGGGCCGCCGGAAGGGCCACGCCCATGGTCTTATACAGCAGGGCGTTTAGGAAGAAGGCGAAAAAGCACACCGGCACCGCGGCGGAGTACAGGTCGAAGCCCTTGTGGACATTGGGGGCGTGGGCAAGGCCTGCGGGCAGGAAGAAGCCGATGGCCAACCCCACCGCCAGGGCGATGAGCGCCCCGGGCAGATTGAATCCCGCCACCTCGCTGTTTGGATACCGGATCAGCAGGTCGTTGATCAGAGGGGCGATGCCCGTGGAGAAGAGCGTGGCGTTGATGTTGGCGGACAGCGATTCCTTCCGCACCAGGCAGAACAGCGCCACGCCCAGCACGGTGGGCAGGATGTTCAAAATGGTGATGCCCCAGGAGCAGAAGCCCAGGGTGAGGATGAAGCCCAGGGTGGACACGTTGTTCGCCGGGGCCTTCAGGATGTAAAACAGGGCGGTGAAGAAATACCCCACCAGGGCCACGTTCAGGAAGGTTCCGGCGTAGCCGCCCACAAAGAAGTCATTGGTGGAGATTTTGCCCGGCTGGGAGCAGATCTTCCAGAGCCCGGAGAACATCTCCCCCCGATCCGGCATGCACACCGCCCCAATGAGAAAGACGGTGGACAGGAACAGGTAAAACAATTTCAGAAAGTCGCTTTCCGGTAGGTTTTTTATCTTTTTCATAACAATACACTTCCTCTTTGTATTCCGTCAATTCCAGGAGGCGGACAAGTCCTTCCACTCCGGATTCATAGTTTGAACCAGGGCGGTCTTTTTGGCTCTGGACCATTTTTTCAGCTGCTTTTCCCGCTCCAGGGCCGGCGCACATCCCCGGTGGTTTCATAATACACCAGCTTGTGGATATTGTAGGTCTTGGTAAATCCCTTCACAAAGCTCTGCCGGTGCTCATACAACCGCCGCTCTAAGTTGTTGGTGACCCCGATGTACAGCACCGAATCACACCAGTTGGTCAGGATGTACACATAGTACATGCCCATTTCTTTCCAGCCTCCAATCCCGATCCGTTGTCCTGCTTTCTACAATGCGCCCAACTCCTGTCATTTCCAGCGCAGTGGAGAGGGCTTAGCATATATGGGCGCTAAAATGTCCGTTGGTTCCGCCCCGCTCCCCTCTCCTGTCATCTCGAGCGAAGCGAAGCGGAGTCGAGAGATCTTGGCACTTATGGGCCCTAAAACGTCTGTTGGTTCGCCCCCGCTTCCCCCTCCTGTCATCTCGAGCGGAGCGAAGCGGAGTCGAGAGATCTTGGCATTTATGGGCCCTGAAATGTCCGTTGGTTCCGCCCCGCTCCCCTCTCCTGTCATCTCGAGCGGAGCGAAGCGGAGTCGAGAGATCTTGGCATTTATGGGCGGGGAAGGGGGCGTTGGTTCAGATGCGGGAACCATTTGGGGGCCTGCTTATGGTAAGTGCGTAGATCCTTCGACTCCGCTTCTCTTCGCTCAGGATGACATATCTTTTTTGCGTGGGAACCATTTCGGTGCCTACTGACCGTGGGTGCGTGGATCTCTCGACTCGCTTCGCTCGCTCGAGATGACATGCTTTTTTTGCACAGGAACCATTTGTCTGCCTGCTTACCGTAACTGCGAAAATCCCTCGACTCCGCTTCGCTTCGCTCTGGATGACAAATCTTTTCTGCCCAGGAATCACCGTACCCCATTGGTTCCTCCGCACCTAACTCCTGTCATCTCGAGCGCAGTCGAGAGATCCACGCACCCGCGGGCGGAATGCGTGCGGATGAATGGGGCGCGCTTCCCCGCTGTGAAATCCCCAGCCGGGAACGAAACCAATGCAGAAAACCAATTCCGGCCCAGTACCCTTTCAGGCGTCCCAGCCCCGTAACGCATAAGGCAACCCCATGGTTTCCACGGGGTTGCCCAGACGGTCGGCGTATTACGCTTCCACTCCCCGGGGTGCTCCCCTTCCGTCAGTTGTGCAAGCGCCTTTTGGATCAGACCTTCTCCGCGGCCTCTACCACGTGCTTCATGAGCACGGAGGTGGTGACGGAGCCAACGCCGCCGGGAACGGGGGTGATGGCCTCCACAATGGGCTCCACCTCGTCAAACTTGGCGTCGCCGGCGATGCCGCCCTTGCCGCCCTTGGCGTTGATCTTATTCTCGTCCCAGTTGATGGACACGTCGATGACCACCTGGCCGGGCCGCACAAAGTCGGCGGTCAGAGAGTTCAGCACACCGGCGGCGGAGACGATGATGTCCGCGCCCCGGCAGATTTCCGCCGTGTTCACCGTCTTGGTGTGGCAGGTGGTGACGGTGGCGTTTCTGCCCATGAGCATCATGCCCACGGGCTTGCCCACCACCAGGGAACGGCCGATGACCACCGCGGACTTGCCCTTGCAGTCGATGCCATAGTGATCCAGAATCTCCATGCAGGCGGCGGGGGTGCAGGGGGCGTAGCCCAGGTCCTTCAGCCCTTCGAATACCCCGGCGTTGGACATATGGGTCATGCAGTCCACGTCCTTCCTGGGGTCCAGGCGGTTGCAGATCTCGTTCTGGTCATTCTTAAGATGCTTGGGCAGGGGCCGGAACAGGAGCACGCCGTGGATGGAATCGTCGGCGTTCAACTGATCGATGGCAGCCAGCACATCCTCCTTGGAAGCGTCGGCGGGCAGCTCGTACTTCTTGACCTCCACGCCCACCAGCTCGGCCCGCTTGGTGGCGCCCTTTTCATAGCTTAAGTCAGAGGGATCCGCCCCAACCCGGAGAATTCCCAGGGTGGGGACAACGCCCTTTTCCCGCAGGGCGGCAGTTCTGGTTTGCAGATCGGCGTTCAGGGCGTCGGTAACTTCCTTGCCCAGCAGCAGCTTTGCCATAGTTCTTTTTCTCCTTTAAGTCCATTACTGGCCGAATCCGGCCTTGACAGTATTGAAAATCTCGTCCGCCATGGCGCAGTATTTGTCCAGCATGGCGTTTGCCCGGTCATTCAGCTCCTGGGCCTTTTCCCGGTTCTTCAGGCTCTTGGTGTTGATGAACACGTTCAAAGAAGCGGCCTGAAGGGCGGCCTTGCAGCACACCGCCGCGCAGCCCGCGTCGGACACCGCCAGCCGGGATCCCTTGGCAGCGAACACCGCCACGGTTTCCATTGCCTCGCAGCACAGCTCCATGATGGTCATGGGGGTAGAGCAGGCGACTAAGGTGGCTTCCTCCATCACCGCGTCCCGGTTGGGATCGTCCTTGGGGATGCCGTAGGCCTTGGCCAGGGGCAGGAAGTTCACTTCATCCGCCTCCACCTGATCCAGCAGCCGCTTCTGCAGATCGTCGCACTTTGCCTTCAGGGCCAGGATCTCCTCCTGAACATCGGCGTACTTCTTCTTGCCCACGGTCAGGGAGCCCACCATGTTGCCCAGGGCGATGCCGATTGCGCCAACCAGCGCCGCCGCGCCGCCGCCGCCGGGAGCGGGAGCATCCGAGGCCAGAACCTGCACAAAGTTGCGGCAGGATTCCATCGTCATATCCATAATCAGTTTCTTCCTTTCGGATTTCTTTTAAAAAAGCCCAGGCGGCGTCCCGCCTGGGCCATAGTATGTTCCCATGGCAGCAGCCAAGGGCAGCCTTGTGATTCAGACGCGGGAACCATTTTCGCGCCTGCGTATGGCAAGTGCGTGGATCTCTCGACTCCGCTGCGCTCCGCTCGAGATGACAAACGGGAGCCGCAAAGCGGCGAACCGTCCGCCCGGATCACGCAGGCAGTCCGTTACCGAGCCACCACCCAGGAGTCCCGGTCTACAGACCAGGTGCGTAACGCATTGGGGTAAAGCGCCCTGCGCTTTAGAAGAGGCCGGAGACCTTGCCGGTTTCGGTGTCCACGTCGATGCGCCGGTAGGCGGGATCGGCGGCGGTGCCGGGCATCATGGAGATGGTGCCGGCCATGGGGCACAGGAACTTGGCGCCGCCGTACTCCAGGATGTCACGGATGGCCAGACGCCAGCCGGTGGGCACGCCCTTCTTGGCGGGATCGTCGGAAAGGGACAGATGGGTCTTGACCATCATGGTGCAGTAGTCGGCGTACTTGGGATCGGACTCGAACCGCTTTGCCTTCTCCACAGCCAGAGGGGCCCAGTCCACGCCGTCCGCGCCGTAAACTTCCTTGGCGATCAGCTCCACCCGCTGACGCAGGGGCATCTCCAGATCGTACAGGAACTTCACTTCCACCGGATCCTCACAGGCCTCCACAACGGCCTGGGCCAGCTCCACAGCGCCCTCGCCGCCGTAACGCCAGTGGTTGGACTCGGCGCAGCGCACGCCCCGCTCGGCGCACAGCTTCTTCAGCAGGGCGATCTCCGCGTCGGTGTCGGTGTAGAACCGGTTGATGCACACCACGGGGTTGATGCCGGACTTCTTAATGGTATTCACATGATGGAACAGGTTGCAGGTGCCCTTCTCCAGCAGTTCCAGGTTCTCCTCGGTGTACTCCTTGGGCAGGGGGGCGCCGGGGGTGACCTTGGGGCCGCCGCCGTGCATCTTCAGGGCCCGGACGGTGGCAACCAGCACGGACACGTTGGGGGTCAGGCCGGACAGACGGGTCTTGACGTTCCAGAACTTCTCAAAACCGATGTCGGCGGCGAAGCCGGACTCGGTAACATGATAGTCAAACAGCTTCAGAGCCAGACGGTCCGCGATAACGGAGGACTGGCCGATAGCGATGTTGGCGAAGGGGCCGGCGTGGATCAGAACGGGCTGATGCTCCACGCTGTAGCACATGGTGGGGTTGATGGTGTTGCGCATCCAGGCGGTCATGGCGCCGGCAACGTCCAGATCCTCACAGGTGACCGGCTCGCCGCTGCGGGAGTAGGCCACCACGATCTTGCCGATACGCTCCCGCAGATCCTTCAGATCCCGGGCAACCGCCAGAATGGCCATCAGCTCGGAGCCCACGGCAATGCCAAACTTGGACTCCATCATGTAGCCGTCCAGACGGCCGCCGATGCCGATGATAATATTACGCAGAGACTGAGCGCAGAAGTCGATGACCCAGCCCATCTCCACCCGCTTGGGGTCGATGTCCAGGCGCTTCAGGCCCCGCTTGGCCAGCCACTCGTCGTTGTTGTTCCGCTCGTGCTGCATACGGGCGGTCAGGGCGACCATGGCCAGGTTATGGGCGTTCATAATGTCGTTGATATCGCCGGTCAGGCCCAGGGAGAACTCGGTCATGGGCATGAGCAGGGCGTTGCCGCCGCCGGCCGCGGTGCCTTTGACGTTCATGGTGGGGCCGCCGGAGGGCTGACGCAGGGCGCCGCCTACGTTCTTGCCGATGTAGCCCAGACCCTCGATCAGGCCCAGGGAAACGGTGGATTTGCCTTCACCGAAGGGCGTGGGGGTAATGGCGGTAACTTCAATAAACTTACCGTCGGGCTTGTCCTTCAGCCGGTTCATAACCTTGATGAAATCGATCTTGGGGGTCTTGCCGTAGGGGATGATCTCATCGGGCAGAAGGCCCAGCTTCTCCCGGAAATAGTCCACCGGGGGCAGAGTCTTTTCGGCTTCCTCGGCGATCTGCCAGTCCTTGTAGACGGTGGGGTCCAGCTTCACATGTCCGGTCTTTTCGTCTACGTACTTGCCATCAACGAATTGGATTGCCATAGCTTTTTTCCTCCTTCAGGATGCCTCCCCGAGCCTTTAACTACCCGTGGGAGGATGGTTGTTTGTGGACGCCGTACTTTATACACAAGCAACACCCGGCGCCATATCGATAATTCGTTATCGGTACAAACGCATTGTATCACTGTTTTTTTCATCCGTCAACCGAATTTCAAAATTCCCAACCCCCGGGCGATTTTTCGTGAAAACTACACAAAAGCATCAAAAAGTCCGAACCCATATTTTCGCAAAATGCTTGCGGCCTTGATTTGACAAACCCGCGCCCCGCTGTTTACTATAAGGTGGTTCCTGGACAGTCTGTCATCCCGAGCAAAGCGAAGTCGAGGGATCCACGCACTTACCACAAGCAGGCACTCAGCTGGTTGCTGCGGCGGAACCAATGGACACTTCGCCGCCCGGGAGTGCGTGGATCCCTCGACTTCGCTCGAGATGGCATGATTTTTTCGCCCAGTATCCATTTGCTGCCTGCGGCCCTTTCCTGCGGACAAAGTGAAGAGTGAAGAAGTGCGGTATTTTCCTTCGGAAAATGGATTGAAAAAGGAAAATCAGCTATTTCAATCATTCCCGAAGGGAATACCACACCTATTCACTATTCACTATTACCTCTTACTTCCCATCGGTAACCTTGGTAATCACGGCGTTGTCCCGGATCAGCTGCATGGCCTTGGCGGTGAGCACGCTTCGGACCACCGCCGCTTCCAGGGCGGCGTCGTAGTGGGGGCGGAGCTGCTCCATGGTCATGTTGTTTTGCCGGCAGATCACCGCCAGGGCCTGGGCGATTTCCTCCTTGCTGGCTTCCAGGCCCTCGGTGTAGACGATCTGCTCCACAGCCGCCTGGGTTCGAATGGAGGTTTCCGCCTCCCCCCGGCTGTCCTCCCGAAGCTTTTCTTCGGTGGTGGACAGGAATTGGCAGTACATTTCCATGGTCAGCCCCTGATGGGCAAGCTGAGCCTTCAGGTTCTCCATCTGCTCATCCATGGCCTGCTCCATCTGACTGACCGTGGGGGTGAAGTTCAGGCTGTCCGCCGCCTGGCGCAGGAGCCGGTCCTGCAAGTCCTGCTCCCCCATCTGGTCGGTGTAGTCCTGCAGGCTCTTTTTCATCCCGGCGCGCATCTGCTCCATGGTTTCAAAGCCGCCCACCTCCCGGGCGAAGTCATCGTCCAGGGCATAGGGGGTTTTCAGCCGGATCTCGTGGATGGTGCAGCGGAATTCCGCCGCCTTCCCCGCCAGGTTGGGAGCGTGGTAGCCTTCCGGGAAGGTGACCTTCACCACCACCTGCTGGCCCGGCACCTTGTCCAGCAGCTGCTCCTCAAAGCCGGGGATGAAGCTGCCGCTGCCTAACACCAAGGTCTGCTTTTCCGCGGTGCCTCCGGGGAACTGCTCCCCGTCGCAGAAGCCCGCGTAGTCCAGAACCACCTCGTCCCCCGGCTGGGTGGGCCGGTCGGTGACGGCGGCAATCCGGGGGGACTGCTGCCGCAGCCGCTCCAGCTGGGCGTTGACCTCCTCCTCAGTGATGATATGCCGGTGAAGCGTGGCCTCCAGGCCACGGTATACAAAACTCATACTTATGATTCCTCCTTGGCCCCAAGCAAGGGCCTTAGTTTTCCCAGGTCACCGTAAAGCAGACCGTCACATCCTGGGTCTGGTCGGTGTGGATGGTGAGGCGAACCTCCCCCGTCTCCCCGGTGGTTTTCAGATAGGTTCCGGTCATGCCTCCCTCGGCCGCGGCCACATCCGGGCCCACCAGCTCCGCCGGGCCTTCCAGGGTGAAGCGAACCGGGATCTGGGCGTAGGAGGCCACATTGTTGTTGCCGTCCAGGATTCGGACGCGCACCGCCGCCATGTCGTAGGAAGCCCCCTCCACCAGCTGGGTATGGCTGGGGGTGACCTCCAGGTGGAGCTCCACGCTGGGGCTGTAGACCTTCATGGAGACCACTTTTCCATCCTTCTTCCCTTCCAGCCGCCAAATGGTGGCCGTGCCGCCCCAGTAGCCGATGTACTTGTCGTACAGTCTCCGCACATCCTCATACTTCATGCCGTACTTCCTTACGGAAAAGCCGATTCTGGCCTTGTCCGCCGGGGACAGATCCCCCACCCCCCGCTTATGGATGTCCAGCAGGCACCGGTGCAGGAAGTCGGCCTTCTGTTCTTCGAAGCCCTCCTGGGTCTGAAGCCGCACCCCCACCATATCGTCCAGCATCTGGGGACTGTGGGGCAGGCTGGACCATTGGCCGGGAGACAGCTTGGTGACGTAGCTGCCGTCTTTATACACTGACACCGTATCCGCGTTGGTGAATACCACCCCGTCTCCCACATGGCCGCCGGGATAGTCGCCGATGTGCATGGCGCCCCCCAGCTCCAGCACCGGCCGGTCGTCCCCCTGGCTGGCGTACAGGTAAGCGGCGGACTTGGGATTGCGGAAGGCGTCCATCACCCCGTGGTAGCACACCCGATCTCCGGAGCCGAAGTCCCGGTGGGTGGGATAGTCGAACATACACCAGCCAAAGCAGCCCGCGTGCCCCGCCTCCATGGCGTCGTTCAGCACCCGGGCATGGCGCAGGGCCTGCTCCTGGCGCTTCTGCCAGGGATCGTAGCTTTTGGTGGGGAACATGTGGCCGTTGTGCTCGGAGATCAGGCTGGCCCGCCTTTCGTCGGAGGTGATCAGCCTTCTTTCTTTGCAGCCCGGGTTGCCGCCGGTGTGGGAGAAGTCGTTGAAGGCGTACACATCCTCCAAAAAGCTGCTCTTTTCCAGATATCGCACCCCGGAGGTGGCCCGGCTGGGATCCAGCTCCCGGCAAAGCTCGTTGGTACGGCGGTACAGCCCGTCACAGTCCTGGCTTTCATTGATTCGCACTCCCCAGAGGATGACGCTGGGGTGGTTGCGGTACTGGAGGACCATTTCCCGGGTGTTCTGAACCGCCTGATCCTGCCACTGCTGGTCGCCGATGTGCTGCCAGCCGGGGATTTCGGTAAATACCAGCAGGCCCAGCCTGTCGCACGCGTCGATAAAGTGCCGGCTCTGGGGATAGTGGGAGGTGCGCACCGCGTTGCAGGAAAGTTCCTCCTTCAGGATCCGGGCATCCTCCCGCTGCAGGCGCTCCGGCCCGGCGTAGCCGATGTAGGGCCAGCACTGGTGCCGGTTCAGCCCTCGGAGGAAAGTCTTTTTCCCGTTCAGGTAGAAGCCGTCGGATAAGAATTGGGCTGTGCGGAAGCCCACCTTCACCTCCTGTACGTCCATAACCCGGCCCACCTTCAGCAACGTCACCCGGCAGGTATAGAGCACCGGGTGCTCCGTGTCCCAGGGCTTGACCATGGGGCACTCCATGGTGATTACACCCCCGGCGGTGTAGGCCTTCTTGACCAGGGTGCGCTCCCCCTTGTTCAGCTCCATCAGCACCAGGCATTTCTCCGGATGGACGATGGTGGGCTTAATCCGAAGCTGGGTCAGGGTGGGGGTTGTGATGTACAGATCCTCCAGGTAGCTTTTCTCCCGGATATCCAGCCACACCTCCCGGTACAGCCCTCCATAGGTCAGATAGTCAATCACATTGCCGAAGGGGGGGATCTCCGGGTTTTCCCTGGTATCCAGACAAACGGCCACCAGATTCTCCGCCCCCAGGGTCACGTGATCCGTAATGTCCACCCGGAAGCCGGTGTAACCGCACCGGTGCTGGGCCAGCTCCTTACCGTTTACATACACCCGGGCAATGTGGGCCGCCCCGTCAAACTGCAAGATCAGCCGCTTCCCCGCCAGCTCCGGCCCCGGGGAGAGCTTCCGCCGGTAGCCGCAGACCATTTCATAGTCCCGATGGTCGGCATAGTGCAGCGGGGTAAAGGACACACTGTGGGGAATCCGCACAGGCTCCCCCGTCCCCTGCCCCAGGGCGAAGCCCTCAAACCAGGTGTTTGAAAATTCCCATTGATCGCAAAGGCTCAGCATCGCAGCCCCTCCTCTTCTTTCTGTTGTTTCCATTATATCTTCCCAAAGGCCCAATAGCAAGAAAAGATTTGGAAATTTGACACTTGGCAAATCCCCAGGCAGAACATGCGCTTACCGCCAAAGAAGGGGCGTTGAATGGGACAGGGCCAAACCAACGCTCTGCCTGGGTGTACCGGGCTGTGGGTTGCCTGCGCCCCGCTTTCCCCCTCCGTCATCTCGAGCGCAGTCGAGAGATCCTGGCATTTACGGGCCCTGAAATGTCCGTTGGTTCAGACGCAGGAACCATTTCGGTGCCTGCTGGCGGTAAGTGCGTGGATCCCTCGGCTCCGCTTCGCTTCGCTCGGGATGACAAATCTTTTTTGCGCGGTGAAACTATTTCGGTGCCTGATGGCCATGGGTTTTGCGGCTTGAACAAGAGAAAAGCGCCCGGTTTTCCAGGCGCTTTGTTTGTTCCATTCATCAGCTGATCCGCACGGCGGCAACTACCAAACGGCCGTTGTCGCCGGTGGTGTACTCACAGGTGGACAGGCAAATCAGCTTGTCCCCGTACTTGGGAGTAATGCCGGTGTCGTAGAAGGCCAGATCCTTGCAGGTGGCCACGAATTCGTCAAATTCCTCTTCATTCTCCGCGTCCACAAACTGATGGTAGGAAAAGCCCTCGCCGATGTTGGCGGAGGTCTTGAACACGGCGAAGATCTGATATGTATGATATTCCCTCAGGGTATCAAAGAAAATCAGATTGTTGTTGTCCCAGGCGGACTTTTCCGTATAGGCCGCCAAATCCGCGAACATGCTGCCGTCGGCCATGCGGTGACCGTAGATGGTGACGTTGTCGCTGGGCTTGTTCAGATCGCACTCCTCCCGGGCGTAGATGCAGCCCCGGACGGAGTCCTCCTTGTCAAAGTTCCGGTACAGGTAGTAGTCTTTCTCATCCGGGGTCTGCATCACCGGGTAGTCAATCTTGGTACCCTCGATCTTGATCCAGCCGGCCAGATCGTTGTTCATGTCGTACAGTTCCTTGTAATCCAGCAAAATACCGTCCTCGCCTACAGCGCCGGGAGCCATCTCATAGCCGGGAGCCGTCTGGGTCGGGGTGGTGTCCTGGGTCGATTCGGAAGATTCGGAAGGCTGCGTCTGGGCGTTTTCTTTGATCTGAGACAAATCGTTATATCGATCCTCCTGGGCTTTGCCGTCCAGAAGATAATTTCCCACCATAAAGGCGCTGACCACAAACACCGCCAGCAGCACGACAATCATAAGAATATACAGGGATTTTTTCATGGCAAATTCCTCCTTCCTGCCATTATAGTCCCGTGCCGCTCCACTGTCAAGCCGTGGCCGCCTTAAGAAAATCCTAAGTTAGCCCCACTGGGCGGTATCATAGGGCATGCCCAAGGCGTCCCGCATGGCGTAGTAGTTGGGCAGATTCCGCCAGCCGCCGGCAACGGTGGCCGTACCGGAATAGTAGATGTAGGTATTGGGCAGGGCTTCCATCATCTCCTGGGCCCGGCTGGCACGGCCGTTCATCCACAGATTCTTCAGCCAGGTCATCTGCTTGATGGGCTCTAGGTCCGCGAAGGAATTGCCGATGTTCAGATCCTCCAGGGCCGTGCATTCCAGCAGGGGGGTAAAGTCCCGGCAGATGCCGTAGTCCAGCTCCAGGAAAATCAGCTCCTTGCAGTTTTTGATGGGCTCGATATACTGCACCTGGGTGTGGGCCAGAATCAAATACTTCAGCTTGGGCATGAACTCCACAAAATCAATGTTATGGATGGCCATATGGCCCACGTCGATGCACTCCATCTCCTCGCAGTAGCGCAGATTGTAGGATTCGCTGTCCAGGAAGTAGTAGACCCCCTCCCGCACAGGCATAAAGGATTTGTCGTCGGTTCGGGCAGTGAGCTTTTCGCCCAACTGCACCGTCCAGACCACCTTGTACTCCTCCCGCTTCTCCTCCCGGAGGGCGGCCAGAGCATCATTATCTCCGTAGCACAGGCCGAAGAACAGTTCTTCCGCCTCCGGGAAGTATCCCATCTCCGTCTCCACCTGCTCCAGATCGGGAACCACTCCCGGCTCCGGATCCTTTTTCTGCCATGCCTCGTAGGTCTTGGGCGCCACCCACACCGAGGAAAGGTCAAAGGTGGTGGTATCATCGGCAAAGGGCAGGCCCGCCACGGATTTTTCCCAGGTGACGCTTGCCTGGGGATAGGTTTCCCGCAATGCCAGCACCGACTCCGACGAGGCCTGGGGCTCGGTCAGATGCAGCATGGTCAGTTCCGGGAAGAAGGCCACCATGGCAATGCCTTCCTGGCTGACCTGATCCAATGTCAGGCTCGTAGCATCGTCGGGATAGTCCTTTCCGTCGATCCGGACGGAAACGGAGATCCCCCGCTCCCGGCAAAACTGCTGCACCAGCAGCATCTGCTCCCGGTCGCCGCAGGCGGTGAAGGTCACCTCCTCCAGCTGGGGCAGATAATTCAGCAGCTCCACATCTGTCTGGGCGGCGGTGGAAAGGGTCACCTCTTTGGCGTCCTGGGGATAGGCCGTACCGTCCAGGGTCACCTGATAAATCAGCTGCACCTCCGGCCGCCTCTGGGCCAGGGCCATCAGCGCCTCATAATCGGTACAGCCGGAAGCGTCCACCATTTCCAGCTGGGTAAAGTAGTCCAAAACATCCAGGTCCTCCATGGAAAGGGTGGTGACGGTCACATGGGCGGTATCCTGGGCATAGTAGGCCCCCTGGAAGGGGATATCCCACAGGATCTGGCTGTCCGGCGAATCCTCCCGAAGGTCCTCATACTCCTCCACGGAAATGCCGGTGTCCCGAACATCCAGCACCTGGGCGTTCCTGCGGTACACGTTGCCTCCCACAAACACGTGGGTCAGCAGATACCAGGCATTCACCACCACGATCACCGCCAGAACCACCATTACAATGGGCGGCCAGGGAATTTTCTTTTTCGTAACGTTATGATCCATACCATATTCTCCTTAGGAAAGGGGATCTTTCCAGTTATGGCTATATTATGAACGTTTCCACATAGGAAGTCAAGGGATTTTTTCCGGGAGATTCCGGCAAGCTTCCCCTTTTTCAGGCAGATCGGACGGAGGATTCCACCGGGGGAACCGGGTGGTTTTTCTTATCTGAAGAATACCGGCGCTTTCAAAACAAATTCGTCTTATGAACAGCGCAGAAAAATCTGCATATATATTTCAAAAAGATATGCAGAAAGTCCGCCGAGCGGGTTGATTATCTGCATGTAAAATGGTAGTATTATATGCAGATAAGAATGGAGGATGTGCAATGAGAGTATTTGATTATTCCTTTTTGAACAACGGCTTACTACCGGCGAGATTCATCAATCTGACTTCCGGCATTGCCTCGTTAAAAACAATGGCAGGGGTTCGGAAGGAGGAATACGCACAGGTTTTTACCGAACTGGAATCCATTGCGAAAGTGCAGTCGGTTAAAAGCTCCAACGCCTTGGAAGGCATCGTAACCAGCGACGAGCGAATCATCGCGATCGTAAACCAAAACAGCGCCCCCTTAAACCACAACGAGGCGGAGATTGCCGGGTACAGGGACGCGCTGAACGCGATCCATCTGAATTATGAATATCTGGATTTCCGGCAAAGCCACATTCTCAGGCTCCATGAGATGATGATGTCCATTGCTGGATATGAATACGGCGGACAGTATACGACCGAAGACAATGTGATTCTGGAAGTAGACGCCCAGGGGCAGCGGCGGGTGCGCTTCCGGCCCACCTCGGCAGCGGAAACGCCCCAGGCCATGGAGCAGTTGGAGCTGGCGTATATGGCGGCCAGAAGCGACGCCAATATCAATCAGCTTCTGCTGATTCCCTGTGTGATTCTGGATTTTCTCTGTATCCATCCCTTCCGGGACGGAAACGGACGAATGTCACGGCTGCTTTCCTTGCTTCTGCTCTATAAGAACGGCTATGACGCCGGAAAGTACGTTTCTTTTGAGGAACAGATCAACAACTATAAAGCCTATTACTATGACGCCCTGGAGCAATCTTCCCATGGCTGGACGGACAATGAAAACAGCTACTTCCCCTTTATAGAAAATTTCCTTTCCACGCTGTATATGTGTTATAAAGAGCTGGACAAGCGCTTTGCCATTGTTCACGGAAAGAGGATTACCAAGAAAGCCCGTGTGGAGGCCACGGTACTGAACAGTCTTACCCCTATCTCTAAAACCGACATTTGTCAGCTCTTACCGGATGTGAGCCCCACCACCGTGGAGGCTGTGCTGGGGGCAATGGTAAAAAGCGGAAGCATCAAGCGAATCGGTCAGGGACGGAATACCCGGTATATCAAGGGAACGCTCTAATGAAATCGGCAAGCCCGCTTGCGGGCTTGCCGCAGACTGTCGAAAAAGCCAGCCCGAAGGCTGGCTTTTTCTGGAACATCCCAACACTATAGATGCCACCTTTGGCACCGGACCAAAATTCAGGGTCGTGAAGCTGGGACAATGCCATCCCGCCTGACGGCGGGCGTCATTGTCCCAGGGGACTCTCCCACGGGCTAAAAAAGTGTCCACCGGACTTATTTTTGCGGTGCTGCGCACCGCCGCCGTAAACGCTCAACCACCGGCACCTCGCATACCAGCCCGCTGTGAAAGAAGTGGTAGAGCATCATGTTGCTGTATACGCCGCTAAGAAGAACGATGACCGGATTGTCCGTGCTGACCGTCCGGTGGATTTGCTGCGCAACAGCATGGCTACTCCCTCTCTGGTAGCAGCCATTATGAACGCCAAGTATACCAATGCCATCCCTCTGTACCGGATTGCCCAGGATTTCGAGCAAAGTGACCTGATTCTGAGCCGGGCAACCATGGCCAACTGGGTCATCCGCTGCTCGGAACGGTATCTGGGCCTGGTGTACGACAGACTTCGGAAGCATCTGTGCGCCCAAAAAATCATTCAGGCGGATGAAACTACCTGCCAGGTGACAAAGGATGGCCGGGAAGGCGTAAACAAGTCCTATATGTTTGTCTACAGGACTTCTGAACTTTCCAAAGAAAGGCCGATTATTCTGTACCAGTACGGAAAGACCCGAAGCAAGAGCAATATCCAGAAATTTCTGGATGGCTTCACCGGTACACTGGTGTCGGATGCGTTCAGTGGGTACAAGTCTCTGGATAAGAACGACGAGAATATCCGCTGCGCGTTCTGCTGGGCCCATGCCCGGAGAGATTACGCTGACGCGCTGAAGGCATTGAAGGGCGATGCCAAGGAGCTGGCCGGTGAGACCATTGCCCATAAAGCACTGGTACAGATCGCCGCAATATACAACGCCGAGGAAGCGCTGAAGAATGTCAGCGCGGAAGAACGGAAAACCCGCCGCCAGAAAGAGGTAACTCCTCTTGTGGAGGCTTACTTTGCATGGGTTCATGAGCAGGATCCGGCAACGATTCTGAGTGAAAAGGCCAAAGACGGGCTCAAATACAGTCTGAACCAGGAGAACTATCTAAAAGTGTTCCTGGAGGATGGAGACGTTCCCATTGACAATTCGGCAGCAGAGCGTGCGATCCGTCCCTTTACCATTGGGCGGGCCAACTGGCACATCATTGACACCATCCACGGCGCACAGGCCAGCGCTGTTATCTACAGCCTGGTGGAAACGGCCAAGGCGAACAATCTGAAGATCTACGAATATCTGAAGCATCTGCTGACGGAGATCCCGAAGCATATGGATGACACCAGCCTGGACTTTCTGGAAGACCTGCTTCCCTGGTCGGAAAATCTCCCGGAGGGATGCCGGAAAAAGATCTGAATACGATAGTCGGGGCTCCATCCGGAGCCCCGTGTTTTATCCTTGTCAAGGTACTTGTAGTTGAGCGTTTACGTTTTCTGAGAAAAGCCCGTTTATGATAGGGCGTTTATTCGCTAATCTCTGGGGATTCGTAGGTCTGCCATGGTGCGTCTGGCTTACTTTCACAGTTTTCTTCGTCAGAAACCGGCTCTGTTACCCAAGACATATTTTCCCAGCGCAGCCTGGCCCAGCCGTTGTTGCTGCCTTCGCCGGAATAAGCAAATGTGCCGTCGGATTTCAGCTGATACATCTGCCGATAGTAAAATTCTGTGGCGTAGATTGTTCCATTTTCATATTTGAGAACCAGGCACATCACCTGCTCGTTTTCACCGAACCGGAAGTCTACGACTCCTTCTAAAATGCCATCTTCATCTAAATCAATCCAGGCGTAGCGGGTAACCTCCACGGGAACCTGCATGCGATCTGATTCCATAGAGCAATAGTCCTTCAGTAGAATTTCTTCTCCCACGGATAACGAACACAGGGGAAATTGATTTTCCAAGGCTGACTGCAGACGTTCCTCAGCCTCAGCCTTGATTATGGCTGTTGTTTCCTGGGAGACGGGGAGTAATTGTTTGACCTCCACCCGGACGTGGTTTTCCTGTACAGTCTTTACTTCCGATTCGCTGATTTCCGTCCAGGCCAGACTGGACGCGCCGCCGGATTCGCTCCAATACCACTTGTTATCCATGCCCTGCATAATACATTCTACCATGACCAAATCTTGATCTTCCATCCGGTAATATTCCTGCTTCCGCTGCCCCTGTAGGGGATTTGGATAGAACTTCTCCAGAGTGTTGTCCTGGCACAGATACATCTCTTCTTCGTGCTCGTCCAGCTTGAAAATGGAACCGGTGTATAATGTTAGGGTTTGTCCCTCTTCCATGGTCACCACTTCATAGACAATGCCGGTGGTGGACTCCCAGATGACCATTTCATCGAGTCCGTCTCCGTTTAGGTCCAGGAATTTTTGCTCGTAGTAGGGGCTGTAGGCATCTGATCCGACAGAACCCGGCATCCACGCGTTAAAATATGCATCGTAGATTGAATTTCCCTCAGTTTCTTCGGAAGCATCAACCGTCTCAGGCTGCGTTGGTTCTGTCTCCGGCTGGAATGGATTCGTTTCATCAACCGGCTGGGTATATTGGTACTGTTCCTCTGTTTTGACCAGGAACGCTGCAAAGTAATCACTCCACTGGGTAAAGACGCCCCGTCCGGCTAAGGCAGCCAGCAGTAATCCGGCCGCTGCGGATAGAATGAAGTATTTTTTCCAATTTTTCTTTTTTCGCTTCCCGATTTCTACGGCTTGGTAATGGTGAGGCTCTTTCCTGGAAGGGAAGGACAGAGGCTCGCCTGCCGGATGGCTGACGGAAGAACCTGGTTTTTTCCGTTCTTTCTTCTGCCCAAACTCGTTGGCTTCCAAAATATAGTTGTCTCGAATGGAATTCAGGATCTCTATTAATTCCATAGAGGTCATCGCAGCCCCTCCTTTTCCAGGTGGGCATTGAGCCGTTTGCGGATGCGATGGAGCATGGATTTTACCTTGCTGTCAGAGAAGCCGGATTTTTCCGCGATTTCCGCAATGGAATCCAGATACCAGTACCGGCACAGAAAGACATTGCGCTCCACGTCATTGAGCGTTTCCAAGAAATTGTTCAGACTGGCCAGTATTTCCCGGCGAATGGCCTTTTCTTCGGCGCTTTCCTCGCCGCTGACGCAGTCCTTGAGTTCCTCCAGGGCAATCTCTACCTGACCACCGCTTCGTTTGAAGGCCCGGTATTTCCGCCAGCGATCCAGGGAAATATTCCGGGTGATCTTTCCCAAAAACGCCGCCAGAAAGGAAGGCCGCCGGGGCGGCATGGCATTCCAGGCAGAAAGGTAAGTATCGCTGACGCTTTCCTCCGCATCCTCTTGATTCGTTAGAATATTATAGGCGATGCTGTAGCAATAGCCGCCGTACTTGGTATCCGTCTCCTGAATGGCCCGTTCCGACCGGGCAAAGTACAAATCGATAATCTGATGGTCTTCCATATGTAAGGGATCCTCCTATTCTCTTCGGGCCTTTCACCCTTATAAACGGAGAATAATAAAATCGGTTGCATGGTATTTCAAATTTTATCCTATATTTTCAGAAAAAGAACCATAACGGAGCGTCTTGTAAATCGTCACACCGATCTCGAGCAGGGTAATCACAACGATAAACGCAAGCAGTCCGTTGGATACCATATCCGCGTTCCAATAAGTGCATAATTCTGCTCCTGAATCTACATGATTGCCCAATGCCTGTTCAAGCTCAGGTATGAAATTCAGATTCCAAATAGGCAAAACCTTCAGCACAACGGCGCTCAACACAATCTGAATTGCGCCACAAAGAATATTGCTGACCATCACCAGCTTACAATAAACGCCGACAATCAGACGCAAAATCTCATCTATAAGACCAATCAGCAGGCTGGTTACAAAGACAGGCAGAACAATTCCCCATTCATCCAAATTGAAAATAGGTACGATTGTTATGGTTTCGCCTTCTGTAAAGATCGCGGCAAAGAAATGAGGGGCGAAAATTAACAGCACGCTGAAAATAACGATGAACACGATGCCTACAATACTGTCGCTGCGGCTGATCATTGCTTTTTTATCCGGTACCGGCTCCAAAGTCTTTGGCGTCCATTTGGGAGCCGTCATTTTTCGTTCTTCAGACAGGCTTTCTACGGACCATTTTTCAGCCTTTTTCATTTCGATCTGAATCTTTTTCCGCTCCATTGCGGCAAACGTAAAGGTTACCGCGCCGAAAGCGGAAATACAGGACAGCACAGCGCTGGTAATTCCGGAGATCAAGCCGTCCACAATCGCCCGGATGATAACAGGGGCGGCGTTCTGCGAAGTAATCGCGGGCATTTCTCCTATGGCGTCTATCAGAGAAATGACCAAAATTGGTACGGCAGTACATATTAAAACCACTTTTACAAACCAGAAATACGCATCAAAATATTCAGGCCCAATCAAATATTTCTGCTCGTTCTGATACTGCTTTGCAAATTCGGCGGGATCGCCCAGTTCCGTCAGCACTTCTTCCATGGAACCTTTATCAGCATACATATCACTGATCAGTTCCTCCAGCTCCATACGAACTTCCTCTCGCTGTGCTTTGGGAAGCTGGCGGATCACCTGATAAATATAGCGATTCATATAATCTTGTTCATTGGGCGTCATATTTCTTCCTCCCCTAATAATCGTTCCATTCCGGCAGATAAAGTATGCCAATATTTTTTCATCTGCTCATAGATTCGTGTCCCATACTCTGTTCGCTGATAATACTTTCTCGGCTTTGCGCCGCCGGTTTCCCACTTGCTTTCCAAAAGCCCCTGACTCTCCAAACGACGAAGCAGGGGATAGAGGGTGTTGGGATCAATGGCAACGCCTTTTTCTTCCAAGCTCTGTACCAAAGCATAGCCATATTTCGGCTGATTCATCTGACTGAGTACGCTGATTGTCAATGTGCCTCTGCGAAGTTCCAGAAGGAGAGTGGATAATAAATCTTTTTCTTCTCCCATTCGCGTCACCTCCTGATGTCATTATACTGTATATCACACAGTATTGTCAATATAAAAATAAAGTGATTTCATACTAATTCTCTTTTAAAAGAGAATTAGTGCTTTGTTAAATCTAAATCTTTCATAAATCAGAATATTGTGCTATAATAACCTCAGATGATAATAGGGGGTTA
>CALWXR010000017.1 GCA_944385535.1 uncultured Oscillospiraceae bacterium | reverse complement strand
CAAGAAACCAATTATTTTGTCAGAAAGAATGATGCAAATGCAGGAAAGGTTTGGCGCATCCCTCGTCCAAGTGCTCCTCTACCCTGCCGGGGGCCTTCCTTTCTTGTCTCGGCAAGAAAGGAAGCAAAGAAGCCGACCGGGGAGGCGCTGAACGCTGGCCAGCTCCCGCGCCAGAGCCGCCCTCCCCGGACCCCTCCCGGCGCGCACTTGGGAAGTGCCGGTATGCCCTTTTACCGCTGAATGGGTGCAGTGTCCGAATCGGTACACAGCATCCCAATCACTGCCCAGCCTTAAGCCCGCCATTTTTCAGGGAAGCACGGAGGAACCAACGAACATTCCTCTCTCACCGGCACTGGCTGAGCCTTTGCTGAACAAAGTCGATAAGCATATAATTTAATACCATCTTAAACTGAACCCTGCATCCCTAAGGTCACCTTAGTATGCGCTGCTGTATAATACAGATACAGATAGAAAGCGCCCAGTGATCTAAGGAGGTGTGCCGAATGGAAGAATTGGTATTGATTTTAGGCATGATTTATACGTTCGCGGTGGGATATATCTTTGCGTGCAAAGCGGACAAGTTTCTGAGCAAACACCGCCGGGCCTTCCCGGGCAGGCGGAGAATCATTTTTGTAGACCCTTCCGTTTGGCATGACCATTCCGATGAGGATCCTGAGAATTGCTCCAAACGGTATCAGCGCAAGGAGAATCGGGAAAATGGGAAAAGTCATTCATGAGCATATCCTGGTCTGTCTGTCCTCCGCTCCCTCAAACGCGAATACCATTCGCGCCGCCGCCAAGCTGTCCCGGGCCTTTGGGGGGACCATGACCGCCCTTTATGTGCAGACCAAAAGCTCTGACCAAATGGGAGCGGAGGACAGGCAGCGCCTGCAGCGGCATACCCGGCTGGCGGAAAAACTGGGCGCTTCTGTCTCTACGGTCACCGGGGATGATGTGGCGTTCCAGATCGCGGAGTTTGCCAGGATCTCCAAAGCTACGAAAATTGTACTGGGCAGAAGCGCTGCCCCGAAAGGAAGAATTTTCGCGCCCAAGCCCCTGACGGAACAGCTGGTGGAGCTAGCGCCCTATCTGGATATCTATATCATTCCTGACACGGCGGGCAAGAACAAGCGGCGTCCGAATCCCGCCACCAAGCAAAGAATCCTGCCCTCTGTCCAGGATGTGCTGGTCACCGCCGGCATTCTGACCCTTTCAACGGCCATCGGGTTTGTCTTTCATAAGCTGCGTTTTACCGAGGCCAATACCATTACGGTGTACATTTTGGGCGTGCTGCTCACCGCGCTGTTCACAAAAAACTATGTATGCAGCGGCATTTCCTCCATGGCGGGGGTGCTGCTGTTCAATTTCTTTTTCACGGAACCCCGGCTCAGCTTTCGCGCCTATGCCTCCGGCTATCCGGTGACCTTTGCCATTATGCTGTTCGCCTCTTTATTGACAGGAACGCTGGCAAACCGCCTGGCCGACCATGTAAAGCGTTCCACCCAGACGGCCTGGCGCACCCAGGTGCTGCTGGAAACCAACCAGCAGCTGGGCCGGGCGGAAGAGGAAGGGGACATTTTGGAGGTTATGGGGGATCAGCTTCTGAAATTGCTGAACCGCCCGCTCCTTCTTCGGTGTAAAAACGGAATGACAATCCGGCGGGTTCCCGACGGGGAATCCTTTGAGGATTCCGCAGACACCCCCTCCCAGCGGTTCTCTTTTCAAAGCGGCGGCGAATCCTTTGGAGAGCTGCTGATCTACGGGGACGCTCTGGAGCCAATGGAAAGCGGCATTCTGCATTCTATTTTTGGGGAAGGCGCTTTGGCCATGGAAAACAGGCGAAATGCCAGGCAGAAGGAAGAAGCCGCTGTTCTGGCGAAAAACGAGCAGCTTCGGGCCAATCTCCTGCGTTCCATTTCCCATGACCTGAGAACGCCTCTGACCTCCATTTCCGGCAATGCCCAGACCCTGCTGGCCAGCGGCGCCGGGATGGAGGACGCGGACAAGCGCAATCTGCTGACGGCGATTTATGAGGACTCCATCTGGCTGACCCGGCTGGTGGAAAATCTGCTGTCCATTACCAAAATCGACGAGGGGCAAACCCAGCTGAACATGACCACGGAACTGGTGGACGAAGTCATCATGGAATCCCTGCGGCATATTCGCGCCAAGACCCACGTCTTGGAAACGGATTTCTCTGACGAGATTCTTTTGGCCAAAATGGACGCCAGACTGGTCAGCCAGGTAATCATCAACCTGGTGGACAACGCCGTGAAATACACCCCGGAGGGGTCGAAGATCCGCGTCTCGGCCGGGAAGCAGGGGAAGCGGATCCTTGTCCGTGTCGCCGATAACGGCCCCGGCATTGCCGATGAAATCAAGCCGAAGGTATTTGATATGTTCTATACCGGCAATACCAAAATCGTTGACTGCCGCCGCAGCATGGGCCTGGGACTTTACCTGTGCAAGTCCATTATCCATTTGCACGGCGGCGAAATCACCGTGACCGATAACACACCAAAGGGGTGTGTCTTTGCCTTTACACTGCCCGTTTGCGAGGTGACGATCCATGAATAAATTTCTTGTTTTAGTGGTGGAGGACGATCCCGCCATCCGAAATTTAATGGCGGCCACGCTGAAATCCCACGATTATCGTTTTATAACCGCGTCCACCGGCGCTTCCGCCCTGATGCACTCTTCCACCGCCCAGCCGGACATTATGCTGCTTGATTTGGGACTTCCCGATATGGACGGTGTGGAAATCATCCGGAAGGTTCGCACATGGTCCCAAATGCCAATCATCGTGGTCAGCGCCAGAGCGGAGGATACCGACAAGATCGACGCTTTGGACGCCGGCGCGGACGATTATCTGACCAAGCCCTTCTCGGTGGAGGAACTGCTGGCACGGCTTCGGGTCACCCAGCGAAGGTTAAGCTTCATGCAAACCTCCGCCCCAAGCCCCGTGTTCACCAATGGAGAGCTGAAGATCGATTATGCTGCCGGATGCGCCTGGCTGGGGGAACAGGAGCTGCATCTGACCCCCATGGAGTATAAGCTGCTGTGCGTCATGGCCCAGAACGTGGGCAAGGTGCTGACCCTCTCCTTTATCACCCAGAAGGTTTGGGGCAGCTCCACGGAGAGCGACATTGCGTCCCTGCGTGTTTTCATGGCCACCCTGCGAAAGAAGCTGAGCGCCGGAAAAGAAGAGGCCCAGTACATTCAAACCCATATCGGCGTCGGCTACCGAATGCAGAAATTATAACCGCATCAACGCGAAATGAGCAGATTTGATAAATGCACAATTTCGGAATCGCACCGGAGCGGGAGCTCCCAAGGCTCCCTTATGTAAAGGGAGCTGGCCCGTAGGGCCTGAGGGATTGTGCAGTGAAATGCTGCGAATTCGCCCCCGCTCCGGCGAAAAGGGAAGCGCTCTGCCGCGTCAATCCCCAGCCACGGCTGCGCCGTGACAGCTCGCTGCGGCGAGCCCGGTCGCGGCTCTGACTGCCCACTTACGCTGTCATTCACTACTGCGACTGCGCTTGGCTTACCCGTTACACAAGGGGGCCTTTGGCTGCTTTCTTTATCTGCAATATGCGTACAATTTGAATTTGCTCATTTAGAGCGCGTTAAGATAGGACGCCTTCGGAAAGCGGGTGTCCTATCTTAATGTCTGCTGAATAAGCCGTGATAACGACTTATTCACACACGGAAGGTGTGTAATTCCATAAAAGCGGCTCTTTTTAACCGCTTTTATGGAATTCAGACAGCAATCAATGGGTATCTGATCCGGCATGGCGTACCATGCCGGATCAGCAGGCGCAAGGCTTTTGCTCTAATACGAGCAAAAACCTCGCACCCGAATAACACGAAAGAAAACGGAAAGCCTTGACTTTCAAGCTTTTTTGTGTTATTCAGTACCTATTATCTTAATGCCGTCTTAAACTGGCGGCTTCGGTTTTAAGAGCATCTTTGTATATTTTCCGGTAAAATGAAACCCAAGAAAACTTACCTTCGGAGGCGGACTTTATGATTCTCGCATTATGCATCTTCCTTGTGCTTTACATACTGATGCTTACCTTGCAGAAATACAGGCCGTGGATCGCCCTGTCCGGCGCTGCGCTGTTTCTTCTGCTGGGACTGGCCGGCGTATACGATTTTACGCCCATGCAAGCCCTGGGGGCCGTGGATTACAATGTGCTTTTGATGATCGCGGGCACCATGGGAATTGTGACCCTCTTTATTGAAAGCAAAATGCCCGCCTTGCTGGCGGAGCATTTGATTGCCCGTGTGCCCAATGTGAAATGGGCGGTAACGGCCCTTGCCCTGTTTGCGGGCATTGTCAGCGCTTTTGTGGACAATGTGGCAACGGTTCTGATGGTGGCGCCCATCGGTCTGGCAATTTCCCGCAAGCTGAAAATATCCCCGGTTCCCGTTCTGATTGCCATTGCGGTATCCTCCAATTTGCAGGGAGCGGCTACCATGGTAGGCGATACCACCAGCATGCTGCTGGGCAGCTTCGCCAGCATGAATTTTCTGGACTTCTTCTGGATGAACGGCAAGCCCGGTATTTTCTGGGGCGTGGAGCTGGGCGCGGTTGTATCTTGCATCGCTCTTTTGGTGCTGTTCAGAAAAGACCGCCAGCCGGTCAGCGCGAAAGTGGAAACAACGGTTACGGACTATTTCCCCTCCCTTTTGCTCCTTGGCGCAGTGGGGCTTCTGATTGTCGCCTCGTTCCTGCCGGAGCCTGAAAACGCTTTTCTGCGCGGCATATACAATATCCGAAGCGGCTTGATTTGCTTAACCCTTTGCGTAATCGGCGTGATTCGGGCCTGTGTTCAGAAAAAATCCCTGGCTGCCTTAAAGCAAGTGCTGTGCGATATGGACAAGGATACGCTGCTTTTGCTGTTCGGGCTGTTTATGGTCATTGAAGGCATTAAAACAGCCGGTGTCATTGACGCGGTGGCGGATTTGTTCTATAATTTTGCGGGCGACAATCCCTTCCTGCTGTATACGATTATCGTATTCGCTTCGGTTGTGCTCTCCGCGTTTATTGACAACATTCCCTATGTTGCCACCATGCTGCCCGTTGTGCAGAGCATTTCTCTTCTGATGGGAGCGGAGCCCTATGTATTCTATTTTGGCCTATTGACCGGCGCGACCCTTGGCGGCAACCTGACGCCCATCGGGGCATCTGCCAATATCGCCGCCATTGGCATTCTGCGTAAAAACGGAGAAACCGTCAGGCTTCGTGACTTTTTGCGGATCGGCGTTCCCTTTACGCTCTCGGCGGTGCTTGCCGGTTACATTTACATTTGGATGGTATGGGGAGGCTGAGCCATGCTGAAACGAATTATGAAACTATCTCCCGGGCGAATCATTGCCCTTGGCTTCGCGGCGGTGATTCTCATCGGGTCGGGACTGCTGATGCTGCCGTGCAGCGTGCAGGAGGGGCAGGACGTTCACTATATCGACGCCCTCTATACTTCCACCAGCGCCGTGTGCGTGACCGGCTTAGTTGCCATTGACCCCGGCGTGGCCTTTACGCCAATCGGACGGTTTTTCCTTGCCATGCTGATCCAGGTGGGCGGCTTGGGAGTTACAACCGTTGGCGCCGGTGTGATCCTGCTGATGGGTAAAAAAATCAATCTGAAAGGACGCAATCTCATTCAGGAGGCCAGCAACCTGGGAAACGGCAAAGGAACCGTCCGCTTCGTTCGCCAGGTGCTTTTGACCACCCTGACCATCGAGCTGACCGGCGCGGGCATCAGCTTTCTGGTATTTGTCCAGGACTACCCGCCTCTGGAGGCGCTGGGGTACAGCTTGTTTCACAGCATAGCGGCGTTTAACAACTCGGGCTTTGATATTCTGGGACATTCCGGGGAGCTGTATTCCAATGTAAACCTGCTTGCCTATCATGACAATATCCTGCTGAACCTGGTGACGACCGGCCTGATTATCTTTGGCGGTATTGGCTTCCTGGTGATTCAGGAAATGCGTAAGAACAAGTTTCATTGGAAGAAATATTCCATGCACGCAAAGATCGTCCTGTCTGTGACGGCGTTTCTGCTGATCTCCGGCACCGTATTAATCAAACTGACCCAAAAGGACGAGAGCTGGCTCGGCGCCTATTTTCACAGCGTATCCGCCCGTACAGCCGGCTTTTCCACCACCAATATGGCAAGCTACTCCGACGCGGGACTTTTGGTGCTTACGGTGCTCATGTTCATCGGCGCCTCTCCCGGATCCACCGGCGGCGGTATTAAGACCAGCACATTCTTTGTGCTGTTCAGAGGAATTCTGTCGGCGGCAACCAACAGACAGGAGAAGGCCTTTAAGTATTCCATTCCCGGGGATCTTTTCCGGAAGGCTTCCGTGATCACATTGCTTGCCTTGACGGTTGTGCTCACCGGAACCTGGCTGATGATCGTTATGGACCCCTATGTGCCGATGATCGATGCGCTGTTTGAAGTTACCAGCGCGTTCGGCACCGTGGGCCTGTCCACCGGCATCACGCCAAACCTCAGTGTGGGCTCCAAGCTGCTGTCCATTTTGGTTATGTATATCGGACGCCTTGGCCCTCTGACGGTTGCCTCCCTGTGGTACTTCACCAGAGGCGAACGAGCGGCTTACCCGGAAGGAAATATTGCAATCGGATGATTAATGGAGGTATAAGATATGTTTAAGAAAAGCGCGAAAGACAAATCAACCTACGGTATTATCGGTTTGGGGCGGTTTGGCATGGCGCTGGCATTGGAGCTTGCCCAATCCGGCGCGGATCTGATCGTCCTGGACCGGGACGAGGAAAAAATCAGGCAGATGCGGGAATACACCGACAACGCCTTTGTCGTCCCCTCCCTGGATAAGAAAACCCTGTACGAAACCGGCATTCAAAACTGTGATGTGGCGGTGGTCTGCATCGGGGAAGCCATGGATCAGTCCATTCTGACCACCTTGAATCTTGTGAGCATGGGAATTCCCTCGGTCATGGCAAAGTCCACCGGCGCGGAGCATGGGGAGATTCTGGAGAAGCTGGGAGCCAAGGTGGTGTACCCGGAACAGGATATGGCAATCCGCCTTGCCCACCGGCTGGAAGCGTCCCGGATGCTGGACTACATCCAGCTGTCCGAAAAGCTGAATATTTCAAAGCTGATGATCCCGAAGAAAATGGAAGACAAAACCGTTCTGGAAGTGAATCTGCGAAAAAACTTCGGGGTAAATATCATTGCCATCGAGAATGAAAGCAGTCTTATTGAAATTGTGGGGCCGGAGTACAAATTCCGCCGGGGCGACATCCTTTACATATGCGGCTCCAAAGAAGGGCTGAATAAATTCTCCATGTGGGCAGAGTGAGGGGCCTGCGTTCCAAGCGGCCAACCGGAAAGGTTGGCCGCTTTTGCTTTGCCCCTTCAGGGAAAGAGGGGACCGCCATGGCAAATGAAAACAGAAAAAACGGCATGACCGAAATCACACCGTTTTCAATGTTTTAAGGAAGCGCACCCGGCCGGCTTCTTTGCTTCCTTTCTTGCCGAGACAAGAAAGAAAGGCCCCCGGCAGGGTAGGGGAGCACCCGGACGAGGGAGGGGTCAAACCTTTCCCCCATTTGCATCATACTTTCTGATAGAAAACCTGGTTTCTTGCGAAAGCTGAGTTAACCAGATAAGCATAAAGATTTTAAAAGAGAATCAGTATCAGAGGGCCTCCATTTCCTCCCGGATTCTATTCAGCAGCAGGGCCTTTGCAAAGTACATGGTTTCATAGCGGATGTACATCAGGGCGTTTTCATCCCACAAAAAGCGAAGGTTGGGCGGGAATTCCTCGTCTCCCAGCCATAGCTGAATGGCTGTGGGCAGTCCGTCGAATATTTCGATGGCATAGGACGCGTCGCCAGTGGGCAGGGGACGGCCTCCCAGGGCCAAACACGCGCGACGAAAGTCCTGCAGCCGATCCTGAAAATATGCCGCCCAGGGATCTTTCGCATCTTCCAGCAGATTCTGATGGAACATCAGCCCGAAGGCGTTCATATTCTTCCACCGTCCGGAAAGATACCGGCTTTCCTTGCTGTCGCACAGAAGATCCAGCAGGGTCATCACCTCTTCATGGCTGTTGGCGTCCACCCATTCTCCCCGGCGGCTGCGCTCCAGCCAGGCGGTGCGCCTGTCCAGCCGGTAGATCTGGTGGATCAGGGGGATATACAGGTATTTTTCATCCGCCCGGATTCCCAGCTTTCGGATCAGGGCCTCCTGGTCGTAGGTCAAAAAGGCGGCCTTGGCCTGCTTTACCTGTAAGGCATAGTTGTCCCATTTCTCCATAAGCGTCCTCCTGAAGACTGCGGCAGTCTGTATCAGGCTGCCGCAGTTATTTTTTACGTCCGGTTCACTGCCTCCACAAACTTCAGGAAGGCTTCTCTTCCCCGGGGATCGTTCTTATACACGCCTGCGTCCTCCAGCACGCCCGCAAAGACCTTGCCGGTCTCTTCCTTCAGAATGTCCAGGGCGTTTTCCCGGGTGAAGGCATACTGCTTCTTTAGCCCCTCCACCCAGGGGGCGTGCTTGGACAGGGCCTCGTCAGAAGAAATATCCCTTCCCTCTGCAAGGGCCTGCGCCAGGTCAGTCAGCTCGCCCTTTAACCGGCTGGGCAGCACCGCCAGACCCATGACCTCGATCAGGCCGATGTTCTCCTTCTTAATGTGGTGCTTATCCCCGTGGGGGTGGAATACTCCCAGGGGATGCTCCGGCGTGGTGATGTTGCACCGGAGTACCAGATCCAGCTCTAAATCCGCCCCTCTGCGCCGGGCAATGGGGGTGATGGTGTTGTGGGGTTCCCCGTCAGAGAAGGCGACGACGCCCACGCTTTCATCGGAGTAGCCCCGCCAGGCGTTCAGAATCTTGTCCGCCAGCCGGGCGATTCGATCAGGTTCCTTGCCGGTCAAACGGATCACGCTCATGGGCCACTTGACGATGCCCGCCTTTATATCCTCACAGCCCCGGAAGGTCACCTCCCGCTCTATGGGGGCTTCTTCCATGGCGAAGGTGTACCGGCCGCCCTGGAAGTGCTCGTGACTTAAGATGGAGCCGCCCACGATGGGCAGATCCGCGTTGGAGCCCACAAAGTAGTGGGGGAAGGCCCGGACAAAGTCCAACAGCTTTTCAAAGGCGGACAGATCGATTTTCATGGGAATGTGCTGGGCGTTAAACACGATGCAGTGCTCGTTGTAGTACACGTAAGGGGAGTATTGCAGGCACCAGTCCGCCCCGCAAACATCAATGGGAATGATCCGGTGGTTGGCTCGGGCGGGGTGGTTCATCCGTCCGGCGTAGCCCTCGTTCTCCCGACACAGCTGGCACTTGGGGTAGCCGGACTGGGGGGCGTTTTTCGCGGCGGCAATGGCCTTGGGATCCTTTTCCGGCTTGCTCAGGTTGATGGTGATGTCCATAGCGCCGTATTCGCTTTCATACTTCCAGCGCATGTCCTTGGCAATCCGGTAGCGGCGGATGTAGTCCGTGTTCTGGCTGAAGTCGTAATACCAGTCGGTGGCGGCTTCCGGGCTTTCGGCGTACTTTTCCCGGAATTCCCGGATCACCTCCCGGGGCATGGGGGTGACGGCGCCCATGATCCGGGTGTCGAAGATATCCTTTGCGGTGATGTTGTCCTCGCACAGCCCATTGGCTACGGCGTAGTCCAGGATCCCGGCCAGGATCTGCTCTAAGTCCTCAGTCTGCGGCTCTTCCGAGGGGGTGTAGTCGTCCTTATGAAGCAGATCCAGCAGTCTGTTAATCAGCACCTGATGATCTTCCGGCTGGGCAAGTCCCCGATTCATGGCGTAGGATATCAGAGAATCGATGTAAGTTTCAATGGTCATGGTGTTCCTCCTTATTCTACCGCCATTTCCACGCCGCCCTGGGGGCGGATGGCCAATACATGGCAGGCCCCTTCGCCCAGAGCCGCGTCCATACCGGCTTTGAAAGCATCCAGGATATCAAAGGGAACGAAGGCCTGTACCGTCCCGGCGAAGCCGCCCCCGTGGACCCGGTAAGCGCCCCGGCCGTTCAGGTAGTGCTCGCACAGAGCCAGGGCCACCGCCACGTCCTGATGGGCCTTGTACCCGGCGGGGATTACGTTCTGTAAGTACATGTAAGAGGAGTGGCCGCTTTCCTTGACCAGCTCCAGGAATTTGCCAAAGCTTCCTTCCTTCAAAGCCGCTACTTGCTTGGGCACCCGGTCGTTTTCCTGGTAGAAGTGGATGGCCCGCAGCACCGCCCGGTCATCGCAGGTTTTTCTCAAGTGGGCGATGCGGCCGTAAAAGTCCGCCTGAGGGATTTCCGTCAGCACTTCCTTGCCGAACTGGGCGGCGACGGCCTTCATCTCCCCGGGGACGGCGGCGTACTCGTCTGTCAGGTCGGCGTGGCTGGCCTGGGAGTCGATGATGCACAGGGCATGGCCGCTTTTGGAAAAGTCAAAGTCCACCGGCTGGATGACGGGGTTTTCCTTGTCAAAGAAATCGATGGTCACCAGATTGCCCACGGCGGAGGCCATCTGATCCATCAGGCCGCAGGGCTTGCCGAAGAACACATTCTCCGCGTACTGGCCGATTTTCGCCAGCTCCGGCTGGGAGGCCCTCCCCTCAAAGAACAATCCGTTGAGGATGGCGCCCATGAGCACCTCATAGGCGGCGGAAGAGCTTAATCCGGAGCCGGGCAGAACCGTGGAGACGCAGTAGGCGTCAAAGCCCTTCACCTGGCACCCCATCTGGGCAAACCGTGCGGCCACGCCCCGGATCAGGGCGGGGGTGGTGTTGATTTCCGATTCCACCGGGGTCAGGCAGGAAAGGTCCACCACGCTCATGGGGTATCCTTCAGACAGAATCCGGATGGTGTCGGTGCCGTTGACCCGGACCGCCGCCCGGGTATCCAGATTCACCGCGGCGGCCAGCACCCGGCCCCGCTGATGGTCGGTGTGGTTGCCGCCGATCTCCGTCCGGCCGGGGGCGGAGAAGTAGCGCTCCGGCTTCCCCCCGAAGGCGGCGGCGAACCCGGCGTCCAGAACTTCCCGGCTGTCCCGGGAAAGGATCAATTCTGACATAGTAGACCTCCTAAGATAAGGCCCGCGAAGAGCAGGCAGAATTCGGGATGATACTGATTCCATTATACAGCATTTTCTAAAAAAGGGAAGCACCTTTCGCCGCTTTTCCGAGAAAACCGGGGATGTCCCCCTCGGAAGGAAGCTTCCGCTGGTTTCCCCATGAAAAATCATCCGGGCTTGTTCATAAAACGTCTATTTACTTTTTCCGGGGAAAATGGTATAATGAGGATTCAATACAAAAAGGAGGCGAGTTTGTGCGCCGGTTTCTTGAAGAATTAAAGGATTTCACCAAAAAGGGCGACATGTTCCTGCTGGTGCTTTGTTTGATCGTGGCGGCATTCGGCTGCGTGTGTATCACCAGCGCCACCTCTGCGGACAAATTCGGCAACAACTTACAGTATATTCTGATTCAGCTGCTTGCCATCTGCCTGGGTGTGGTGATGTACATCGTCATTTCCTCCATCGATCTGGACATTCTGTCGGAGCAGCGGGGAATTCTGGTGGCATTCAACTGCTTCCTGCTTCTGATGCTCATCCCCTTCGGCACCGATAACAACACCGGTAACCGAAGCTGGCTGGACTTTCCCTTCCTGCCCATCAACATCCAGCCTGCGGAAATCTGTAAGATCACCTATATCATCATCATGGCCTCGGTCATGAACGCCCATCAGAACCGGATCTCCAGTCCTGTGTCCGTGTTTCACATGTGCTTCCATCTGCTGCTTCTGGTGGGCCTGAACATGGTGCTCTCCAGCGACGCGGGCGTGTCGCTGATCTTCGTGTTCATCTTCATCGGCATGACCTATGCCGGCGGCGTGAGCCTGTGGTGGTTCGTGCTGGCCATTGCCCTGATCGCCGTGTGCTTCCCGGTGCTGTGGCCCTTCCTGGGCGAATACCAGCAGAACCGGATTCTGATCCTGTTTGACGAGAGCATCGACCCCCAGGGCATCAACGAGCGCTACCACTACACCATGAACCTGCGTTCCCTCACCGGCGGCGGCCTTACCGGACAGGGCCTGTTCAACGGCAACCGAACCCAGGGCGGCAGCCTGTTCGCCCAGCATACGGACTATATCTTTTCCTCCATGGGCGAGGAGCTGGGCTTCATCGGCTGTGTGGCCATTATGCTCATGGAGCTGGCCATCATCGCCCGGTGCATCTTTGTGGGCATGCGGTGTCAGGACTATATGCGCCGGGTGGTGTGCTACGGCGCCGCTTCCGCGCTGATGTTCCAGGTGATGATTAACGTGGGCATGTGCATCGGCGCGATGCCGGTTATCGGCCTGACCCTGCCCCTGATCAGCTACGGCGGCTCCTCGGTGGTGACCATCTTCGCCATGCTGGGGCTGGTGTCCGGCGCTTACGCCCGACCGCAAAGCTTGTCCCATGAGCGATACGTGCAGCCATACAGAGGCTAGATTTGAAGGGTTCTATCCCGAGAAAACGGCCCAACCCGGTTCGGAAACTCCCATTCCCCGGCCCCAATCCTTAAACCTTCCTTACGATCCCGCCCGGCGCGCCCGGGCGGGTTGTTTTTTGGGATTTTTCGTGGTACAATGATTCCATTCTATTTCCAGCGAGGGACATTATGAAATTGCAAACCGTTTTTCGCCTGCTCCCCTGGATCCTGTTCTGCCTGCTGGGCGTTATGGCGTTGATCCTGAAGTTCGTCATCCCGGGCTACAGCTTTTCCGCCCTGGTGTGCCTGTGCCTGATGGGGGTAATCGCCTTTTATACCCTCACCGGCCATCTGCTTCCCCGGTTCCCCCGGGGGATGCTTCTGCTGCGCCGGGGGTTCACCCTGGTATTGTGCCTGGGGCTTCTGGTGGTGGCCGTTACCGAGGCGGTGATTATCCGCTTCAGCTTCGGCTCCCCCGAGGAAGATGTGGACTATGTGGTGGTTCTGGGGGCCAAGGTTCGCTCTGACGGGCCTTCCGTATCCTTATGGGATCGGATCTATGCCGCCTACGACTATCTGGAAGCCAACCCGAACGCCATCGCCATTGTCTCCGGGGGCCAGGGGCCGGACGAGCCCATGACGGAAGCCATGGCCATGTTTGACAAGCTGGTTGGCCTGGGCATTGATCCGGATCGGATTTGGCGGGAAGAGAACGCCACCTCCACCTGGGAGAATCTGAATTTCTCTCTGGATCTGATCGAAGAAAAAACCGGGCAGCGGCCCAGCAAGATCGGGGTGCTGTCCAGTGAATACCACCTGTTCCGGGCCAGCCTGTTCACCAGGGAATGCGGCGTGGACTTTGTGGGCATTCCCGCCAGGACAAGCCGGTTTCCCCAGAAGATCAACCACTTTATGCGGGAAGTGGCCGGCGTGTGGCATTATATTTTATTGGGAGGGCAATATGAATAAGGATTTGGATTTCCAATATGCCTGGGCGCGGGCCGGGCAGCATCCGCCGTTGAAGGGCTGGGCGATTCTGCCCGGCTGGCCGGCAAAGGGTAATCTGGAGGTGTAAGCTATGGAAGATTGGGAGCAGCGGGAAAAGCGCCGGAAGGCGGCAAAAAACCTCACCCTGGGCACGGGGATCTTTGGATTGGTGTTCATCCTTTTTTGGTGCGGCATGGCGGTTTGGATGGAGGCGGGATTTATGCTGCTGTTCGGCATCCCCATGTTTATCCTCTGCGCCTACCGGCTGTACAAGGTTCTGACGCTGAACCGGGAGGAGCCGGAACATCCCGGCGGGCAGGAGGATCAGGCATGTGACTACAGGGAAAACCCCGCCCGGGAGGAAGATCAAAGCTTCTGCCCCTACTGCGGCTGCCCCAGAGAGGAAAGCTACAGCTTCTGCCCCAAGTGCGGAAGAAGGATCTGATTTCTTGATGAAGCGCAGTTTCTACTTATCTCTAAATGAGCAAATTCAAATTGTACACAAATTGAATTTGCTCATTTAGAAGTGTTTGCTGAACAACAGGAAATGCCTTGAAAGCCGAGGCTCTCAAGGCATTTCCTGTTGTTATTTGCTGTCAGCGCTTCCTTTATCCTGTCCGCGGGAATTCCTTTCAGTTCAGGATCCGCATATTGGGCCCGTTGGGGGCTTCCATTTCCCGAAACACCGGAAGCAGCCAGACGCTGCAGATGTAGCTGGTAAAGCCGAAGCCGATGACCAGCCAAAACACAAGGGTTTTGGAGAAGGTGGGAATGGAGAAATACAGCAAAAGAAAGGGAAGGTTGTTCAGAAGCAGCATGCCCAGGGTTCGGGGCAGCTTAATCACCGCCAGAATTACCCCGTTGCGGATATGGTTAATCAAGGTGTTCTCATAACGCACCATCAGGGGAAACAGGTAGGCGCAGACGGCCAGCACCAGGCACACCAGGAAGGTGAGCAGGGCCTTAAGGACCATGGCGGTGTTTCCGGTAAAGTAGGTGATGATGAGCAGGTAGTTGCAGGCCATGCACACAAGGAACACCACCAGTCCCATCCAGCTTATGGTGGCCTGCTTGAAATTCTCCCGGAAGCCTTCAAAGAAGGTTTTTACCGTACTGTTCAGGCTGTCGTCCGCAATTTTCTGGGTGACTCTGTGAAGCCCGGCCCAGGCGGCGCCGATGGTGAACAGGGGGATGGAGCAGATCATAAACAGGAAATTGGCCAGAATCAGATCTCCCACTCTGGACAGGAACTGCATAAAGGGGTTATCAAGGTTAAACAGATTCTTCATAGGCAGGCGCTCCTGGGGCGTTGGTTTTTTCCGGGGCTTCCGAAAGGAACTGGGTGTTGCGCATCATGCTGGGGGACATGCCGAAATATTCCTTGAAATGGATGTAGAAATTATTCATCTGCACATAGCCTACATCGCTGGCGATTACGGAGATCTTTTCGTGGGTGGTGATGATCCGTTTTTTTGCCTCAAACATCCGGTAAGCCATGAGATACTTGGAAAACTTGATGCCCGTATCCTTCAGAAATACCCGGCCGATGTACTTGCTGCTCATATGCATTTCCGCGGCGATGGCGGTGAGGGTCTGTGGGGAGCCGTAGTCGCTTTGAACCACGGAGATGATCCGGTTGCTGATGCTGGACAGACTGCTGTAGGGAACGCCCAGCACCGGATCCAGCTCCTCCAGCCGGGCGGCGGGTTGGCTGTCCACCCCATCGGCGATCACCCGCTCCAGGAAGCCTTGCAGCTCCTTGGGATCCAGGGGGCGGGTCAGGTAATCCCGGGCGCCGGAGCGCATGGACTCCCGGATCAAATTGGGGCCGCTGCTGTCCTCCAGCATACAGAACGCGGTTTTCAGCCCCAGGGAGCGCAGATGCTCCACCAGATCATGGCCCATGGCACCGCCGATCCGGGTGTTCACCAAGGCCAGATGAGGCTTCAGCTCCAGGGCCATGGCTTCCGCCTGGGCATAGGTGGTGGCTACCGTAATGGAGCTGATGCCAAAGTCCGCCCAATCCAGCAGGGATTGGGTTTTGCCGGCGCTGTCTAAACTGTCATCCGCTATGAGCAGACGGTACATCATGAGATCCCTGCCTTTCTTCCTGTAGTGAAATAATGGTTTTTGATAAAAAGCAGCGCTTTTGTCAGATAAGGGCACAGCGGGCGCTTTCGAAGAAAGGCGGCTGCCGGGGAATGTTTCAGCGAATATCATAGACGGATTTCAGGGTCAGACACCCGGCCAGCGCCTCCGCTTTTTCATCGGTCCGGGCCAGAAGCCGGTAGGGGGCGTGATCCGTCAGGCTGACAAAGTTATCGGATAAAACGCAGTCCAGGCCGGTAAAGTCCACGCACACGCCCTTGGCGAACACGTCGGAGGTCAGCAGGATCTCCACCCCTTCCGGGGTGTCGGACAGCTTCGCCTGGATCTGGGGCTTCAGCCATTCAAAATGCTTGGGGGGAACCATCAGCTCCACCTGCCGCATGAGGAAATTCCCCGCCTCGTCATAGAGATCCGCCGCCAGATAGGTGCTGTAAATGTCGGTTTCTGGCAGGGTGTAGGTAAAGGCGTCCACGGAAGAAAGCGTTCCTGCCTGGACGGTCTGTTCCAATTCGTCCAGCACGGTCATATCCGCCTTGCACAGGGAGAGCTTTACTCTGCCATGGAAGGCATCCATGGTCTCGTTGGCGATGTTCACCGTCAGAGCCTTCCCTTCCAGGAACAGGGCCATGGCCACCGGGGCGTAGAACTTTTTGGCGGCGTAGTGCAGCGCCTTGTACCGGCCGAAGCAGTCCACGCTGGACCAGGAGGCCACCGGCCAGCAGTCGTTGAACTGCCAGTAGGTGGAGCCCATGCAGTAGCCCCGGTCCCGGCGGAAGGACTCCACTCCGTACTTGATGGCGTCGGCCTGTAATAGCTGGGAGGCGTACACCAGGTTTTCAAAGTCGGTGGGATAGAGATAGTTGGAAGCTAAGTAGCGCAGGATCTTCTCGTTGCCCCCCTTGCACTTCTGGTGGTTTTCCATGACCCGGGAGAAGCAGTTCAGATCCTTTTCTTCGCAGAAGGCGCGGATGGTTTTCATGGAGGGGAAGCTCTCAAAGCCGTACTCCGAGCAGAAGCGGAACCGCTCCTGGCGGTAGGCGGTGAAGGGCAGTCCTCCGTGCCACACGGCCCAGTAGTGGGAGTCCCCCTTGGCCGGGTTGGCCGCGTCGTCAAAGCCGCCGCCGGAGGAGGGGCTGGAGGGCCAGTAGAAGGTATCCGGGGCATACTCCCGGCACAGCTCCGGAAGCAGGTGCTCGTAAAGCCGCAGGTAATCCTGCTGAACCAGCAGATTGTTCTTCGCGCCCCAGTCCATCACGCCGCACTCCATCTCGTTGTTGCCGGCCAGCAGTCCCAGGCTGGCGTGGTGGTGCAGCCGCTTCAGGTTGCACACGGCCTCCTGGGTGAATTCCTCTTCCATTTCCTTGGTGAGCCAGATGTTGGCGCAGGCCACCATGAAATCCTCCCAGATGATGATGCCGTATTGGTCGCACAGCTCGTACAGGTCGCTGTCGGGGTAATAGCCGCCGCCCCAGACCCGCAGGGTGTTGAAATTGGCGTCCAGAGCCTGCCGGATCAGCTCTTCCCAGCGCTTTCGGGTGACCCGGCTGAGCAGATTGTCCATGGGGATCAGGTTGGCGCCCATGGAGAAGATCTTCACCCCGTTGATCACAAAGCAGAATTCGCTGCCCTTGCCGTCGGCGTCCTTCTGGGTGCTGACGGTCAGGGTCCGCAGGCCGATTTGCTTGTGGCAACGGTCGATCACCGTTCCGTCCCGGACGAGAAGAACCTCCAGGTCATACAGGGGCTGGTCGCCGTAGCCCCGGACCCACCAGAGCTTGGGCTCGTTGACGGAGATTACCCCGTGGCCCTTTTCCAGCGGCACCCGCTGGCCGTCAAACTCCGCCCAGATTTCATCGTTCTTTCCCCGGCGGGTGGTCACGTTCAGCTCCACGCTGACCCGGCCCTCCCGGTGGTGCTGGCGGATGCGCACATCCTCCAGCCGGTCGCCGTCATAGGCGTTCAGCTCCACATTCCGGAAAATGCCCATGTCGGGCAGGGTGGGGCCCCAGTCCCAGCCGGACTGATACATGGCCTTGCGCAGATGGGCGGCCCCGGGGAGGGTGTCCCCGTCGTTCATGTACAGGTAGTGGCGGCTCTGCTCCCGGGCAAAGTACTGGCGGGGGGACTTAAATTCCAGCCGCAGGGTGTTATCCCCGGGGCGCAGCAGGTGCTTCACATCATACACATACTCCCGGTGCATGTTTTTCACCTTGTCCAGGAGAATGCCGTTTAAGTAGATATGGCAGATGGTGTCCAGCCCCAAAAACTTCAGCTCGATGTACTCCCGGCGCAGCAGGGCTTCGTCGGCGGAGAATACCGCCTGGAACGCGCAGTCCTTTTCCGACAGGTATTGCAGATGCCGCTCGTTGAGCCCATAGAAGGGATCGGGAATTTTGCCGTGCTCCAGAAGTACGCTGTACAGGGTGCAGGGAGCCTGACAGGCCAGGGGCTCGCAGCCCTCATAAAGCATGTGCCAGTTTTGGATGTTCATAAATTGTATCCTTTCAGTGCGGGGTGATGGTCCAGCGGTTGCGGTAGACCTGGCCGGGGGCCAGGGAGATCAGATCCTTCTGCTCCTCGAATACGGCGATTTGGCCGCTGAAGGAGGGCAGGGAGCACCAGGGCTCGATGCACACATAGGGAGCGTCGGTTTTGGGCATATGCCAGATCCCGAGGTAGGGCATCTGGGGGAAGGACACGGTGACGCCGTGACCGTCGCCGTCGGTTTCCAGGGTCACCTGCCGGGCCATGTCCTTTAACACAATGGCGTCCTGGTCAAACAGGCTGTGGTGAAGGGGCAGGGTGTCCCCGTTTTCCAGGGGGAAGGGGGTGTCCTGGCCGTTCAGAAAGCAGTCCTCCGTAAACCCCACCCGGGAAGGGGCGCAGGCTTCTTCAAAGCGCAGGCGGTAGTCGGAAAAGTCCTTTCCGGGAACCAGGGGCGCCCGGAAGCCCGGGTGTCCTCCCAGGCCGAAATACATGGTCTTTTCGTCCCGGTTTTCCACCTGGAAGGTCACATGAAGGGAATTGCCTTCCAGGGCGTAGCGAATGGAGAAGGTAAATTCCCGGGGATAGGCCTGCCGGGTATTCTCGTCGGAAGAAAGGGTGAATGCCATTTCGCGCTCGCTGACAACGCTCCCTTCAAAGGCGCTGTAGGGGGCCAGACCGTGGATGGGCATGGCGTACTCCTTTCCGTCCAGCCGGTAACGGCCCCCGGTCAGCCGGGCCACGTAGGGGAACAGGTTCAGGGCCCGGTCGGACCAGTAGGCGGGATCTCCCTGCCACAGATATTCCGTGCCGTCCGCGCCCAGGATGGATTGGAGCTGGGCCCCTTCCTCGTCGGCGGTGACGGTGAGATATTCATTTTGAATGGTATAGAGCATCAATGGGCCATCCTTTTCACGACTTCCCCGTACTCCGGCACGCTGGAAATGCCGCCGCTTTTGGTGGTGGACAGACCCGCGCTGGTGCAGGCGAAGGTGACCACATCCGTCAGGGTATCGGCGTCCATGGCGGCGGGGTCGGTGCCGTATTGCAGCAGCTTCCACAAGGCGCTGCCGCCGAAGATGTCTCCCGCGCCGGTGGTGTCCTTCACCTGGATGCCGGTGAGACTGGGAACCCAGCCCTCCGCCACCGGGTTTTTGAAGAAGCAGCCGTCGGCGCCGCAGGTGACGAACACCAGCTTGACCCCGAAGGTGTCCAGGATGTATTTGGCCCCATCGGCGACTCCCAGGCCGAAGAGGAATTCCACTTCCTCGTCGCTGATCTTCACCACGTCCGCCTGGGACAGGCCCCAGGTCAGCTGGCGCTTGGCCTCCTCCAGATCCTTCCAAAGGGGCTTGCGCAGGTTGGGATCGTAGGTAATCAGCTTTCCTTTGGATTTGGCGTAGGCAACCGCCTGATAGGTGGCGGAGCGGGCGGGCTCGTCGGTCAGGCTCAGGGTGCCGAAGTGAAAGACCTTGGCGCTGTCAATCAGCTCCAGATCCAGCTCTTCAAACCGCAGGCAGGTATCCGCCCCGGGCTTCCGGGAGAAGGAGAATTCCCGATCCCCGTGCGCGTCAAAGGTGACGAAGGCCAGGGTGGTAAAATAGTGATCGTCGAATACCAGCCCCCGGGTCTCGATCCCCGCCTTTTGCAGGGTGCCGGTGAGCATTTTGCCGAAGGCGTCGGTGCCCACCTTGCCCAGCAGCGCGGTGGAGGCGCCGAATTTGGTCAGAGCCGCCAGGAAGTTGGCGGGGGCTCCGCCGGGGTGGGCGGCCATGGTGGGATAGCCGTCCTCGTCTACAGAGCAGGTGGCAAAGTCAATGAGCAGTTCGCCCAGAGCAACAACGTCAAGCATGGGAACGCCTCCTTATTTCGCGGCGGGGTACTCGGTGCACAGCAGCCGGTAGGGAGCCTCGTCCTCTTCAATGGCGGGGAAGCGGCCCATGGGGGGATTGAACCGGTTGTCGTTGGCGTCGTCGTTGCACTGGCTCACCTCTCCCAGGAGAACAGGGCCGGTGCCCGGCTCCACCTCAAAGTCGTGGTACAGGTACTGCTGCACGAAAATGCTTTCGCCGGGGGTCAGCCGGATCTGGGTGCCGGCGGGAACGGTGTAGGTCCGGCCGTCGGTATGAACGGTGACGTCGGATTCGTAGTCGATGGACTCGTCGGGGTTGGAGTTGTACACCCGGATCAGCACGTTGCCGCCGCCCCGGTTGATGATGTCCTCGGTCTTATACCAGTGGAAGTGGTTGGGGGAGTACTGGCCCTCCTTCAGATACAATAGCTTCTCCGCGTAGACCTTGGGATACTTGTCCGCCATGGCCCGGTTGCCGTTGCGGATGGTGATGAGAGAAAAGCCCATCTTGTCAAAGTCGCCCATGCCGTAGTCGGTGATGTCCCAGCCCAGGCAGCACTGGCGAACTTCGTCGTACTCGTGGCCCTTTTCCGCCCACTCCTCCGGGGTGAAATGACAGAAGGGAGGCAGGTAGCAGCTGTACTTTTCGCACATGGCTTCCAGCTCTTTCAGGGCCTTGTTGATTTCGCTTCTTTTCATGGTGGTGGCTCCTTTCCATAATTGGATAGATTGTGTGGTGTAATATGTTTCTTCTTAATGATATTATGACCTGTACAGGATAAATCCGCAAGAGCAAATATTTTTAAAAAATGTTGTAATATTGCGGTTCCTGTGTTACCATAGAGGAAAAGCGAGGATCGGGAGGGTTTTGCTGAGGGCCTGAAGCGCCATTGGGCGTTCCCCGGCTTCGGAGGAAAGCTCCGGAGGGGCGGAAGGAGGGCGGACAAACCGGCACGGGCCTGGAAATCTCGGAGCTTTTTCTAAGGGAAATTTGTAGAATGGGGGCATTATTGTGCAATGTGTATATTATGAAAGCGATTTTCCCAATGGATTTGAAGAGCAATTTGTATTTTCTGCTGAAATGCCCTATACAATCAATGTGAAACGATTCCAGACCGAGGACATTGTTCCGCTGCATTACGCCGAGACCCTGGAGATGCTGCTGTGTGATGGATTATGCGGCGAAATTGTGATTGACACCAATCGGTACTCGCTGCGGGGCCAGCAGCTGTTCGTGATTCCGCCCTATACGGTGCACGCCAACAACATCCGCCCCGGCGGGGGGATCATGTATGTGTTCAAGGTTTGCTTCCGGGAAATGGATCGGTATGTGAACATTGCCAACTGCCTGCAAACCCGGGGCTGCGGGCTGAGTCAATTGCAGTACCTGTGTCCGGAGTACGCGGAGGTCAAGCAGATTCTTCAGGAGCTGATCCGGCGGGACGGGGATTTGATGGGGTGCCTGCCGCTGATCTTGTCGCTGTTTCTTCGGCTGTCCCGGCATATCAGCCAACACCAGGAGGAAGGGGAGGGCCATACCAGGCTGAAAAGCGCCAGCCTTCAGGAGCTGATCCACTGGACAAACCAGAACTATGCCCGGAAGATCACCATTCAGGAGGTGGCGGACATGACGGGCTACAGCAAATACCATTTTTGCAGCCGGTTTAAAAGTCTGACGGGCATCACCTATATGAACTACTTAAACAGCGTCCGGGTGTCCAAGGCCTGCCTGCTGCTGCGCAAGGGGGAAACGGTGCAGTCGGTGGGGCGAAGCTGCGGCTTTGAGAATACCTCCTATTTTATCCAGATATTCAAGCGGATTCAGCACATTACCCCCTATCAGTATGCCGCCCGCCAGCGGCGGCAGGAGGAGCAGAGCGGCGAGAAAGGACAGCTGTAGAATTCGGGAAATGGGGATGAACATACACGAAAAAGCGACGCTTCCGGGGCCGGTTCGGTCACGGTAAGCGTCGCTTTTTTTGCTTTAATGCTTATCTGGTTAACCCAGCTTCCGCAAGAAACCAGGTTTTCTAACAGAAAGTATGATGCAAATGCGGGAAAGGTTTGGCGCATCCCTCGTCCGGGTGCTCCCCTACCCTGCCGGGGGCCTTCCTTTCTTGTCTCGGCAAGAAAGGAAGCAAAGAAGCCGACCGGGGAGGCGCTGAACGCTGGCCAGCTCCCGCGCCAGAGCCGCCCTCCCCGGACCCCTCCCGGCGCGCACTTGGGAAGTGCCGGTATGCCCTTTTACCGCTGAATGGGTGCAGTGTCCGAATCGGTACACAGCATCCCAATCACTGCCCAGACTTAAGCCTGTAATTTTTCAGGGAAGCCCGGAGGAACCAACGAACATTCCTCTCTCACCGGCACTGGCAGAACCTTTGCTGAACCAAACCGATAAGCATATTTGCTTTTATGTGTTTGTTTTCGCGCAAAAACCCTGCGCCGGAACAACGGGCGAAATGCATACAGGCGTTCTCCGCTTTTTGAAGGTTCGGCTGAGCCAAACGCTCCCGGCGTCAGCCCTTGCCCATTTCCTCAGAGACTGCCTGGAATTCTCCCTCCAGGAAGGTTTTGCCATGATCGGCCAGGAACCACTGAATCCTGCCCCCGGGCAGGCGCAGGTTCATGGCGCTGTCCCACTGCTGCAGGCTCTCCTTCGGGATGGGAATGGTCAGCTCCCGGGACTGCCCGGGCAGCAGATATTCCTTGGCGAAGCCGCACAGCTGACGGTATCGGGCGGTGACCACCCCTTGCGTCCGGTGCAGATACAGCTGGGGCACAGCCCAGCCGGGACGATGGGAAAGGTTTCGCACCCGGAAACGGATCTGCTGATTGCTGGATTCCATCAGCTGGTAGGAAAATTCGGCGTAGGAAAGGCCGCAGCCAAACCGGTAGCGGGGGGGCCGGCCGTTGTAGTAGGCCCCGGGGCGGTAGGAATCCTTGGGGTTATAGTACACCGGAAGCTGTCCCGCGTGATCCGGAAGGGAGACGCACAGCCGCCCGCCGGGCTCCGCCAGGCCGAACAGCAGCTCCGCCAGAGCCTGCCCCCCCAGGGGGCCGGGATAGAAGCAGCAGAAAATGGCCTGGGAGCAATCTTCCAGCTCCTCCATTTCATACGGCCGTCCGCCGATCAGGACGGTGATTACCGGCTTTCCGGCTGCGGACAACGCCTTCAACAGGGCCAGCTGATCCCCGGGCAGCCGCAGGCGGCAGTCGTCCACATTTTCCCCGCAGTCCATGAGCACCTCGTCCTGGGAAGCCAGGGCGCCGTTGGCCTGGAACCGGCCCCCGGAGAACCGGCTGGAGGTGCCGCCCAGGACGGCGATGATCACATCCATGCCTTCCATGGCCTTCAGGCCCTCCTGAAGCATGCGGGGATTTTCGCCAAACATGGGGCAGCCCGGGTGGTAGGTCAGATGGGTGGGGCTGTCCTTCAGCAGCTCCTTCAGTCCCTGAAGGGGGGTAATACCGGCTTCCTCTTCCATTGGCGGGGTGTAGTCTCCCAGCTGGTTGTATAGACTGTTGGCGTTGGGGCCGATCAGTCCTATTTTCAGGCCCGCTTCTTTGCCCAGGGGCAGCAGACCGCCTTCGTTTTTCAGCAGCACCATGCTCTGGCGGGTCAGCTCCAGCGCCCAGGGATCGGTTCGGGGGGTAAAGCGGCAGTAGTCCCGGTTTTCCGGAACGTAGGGGTTTTCAAACAGCCCCCGGCGGAATTTCACCGTCAGGATCCGCTTTACCGCCTCGTCGATCCGTCTTTCCTCTACCAGGCCCTGGGCCAGGGCATCTTCCAGAGCCTGGAAGCCGGTATCCCACAGGCCCATATCCACCCCGGCGTTTAAAGCCAGCGCGCCGGAGGCGGTTCGGTCTCCGGTGACCGCGTCCAGCTGGTCAATGGCCACGCCGTCGGACATGACGAAGCCGGTAAAGCCGTATTCCTCCCGGAGCAGCTTGGTCAGCAGCTGGTAATTGCCGTGGCAGTAGACCCCGTCGATCTCGTTGTAGGCCGCCATGAACGCGGTAACCCCCGCGTCCACGCAGGCCTTTACCGGGGGCAGATGGATCTCCCGAAGCTCCCGCCAGCCGATCCGGGCGGCGCTGGCGTTCACCCCGCCGGTGGTCTCTCCCTGGGCGCAAAGATGCTTGGCCACCACCTCCACCCCCTGGCTCTGGATGCCCCGAACCACGGCCTCCGCCATCCGGGAGGCCAGGTAGGGATCCTCGCCGAAGCATTCCTCGCTGCGGCCCCAGCGGGGGTCGCGCAGCACGTCCAGGGCCGACACCAGAGCCAGATCCACGCCCATCGCCTTCATCTGTTTTCCGGCGGCTTTTTCCGCGTTTTCCAGCAGCTTCGGGGCGAAGGTACAGCCCGAGGCCAGATTTACCGGAAGCAAAAAGCCGTGGAGGGCCTGGTGGCCGTGGGGGCATTCGCTGCTCAGCAGCACCGGAATCCCCAGCCGGGAGTGTTCCAGCACGTAGCGCTGAACCTGGTTGGCGGCCTTGGGGGACAGCGCCCCGGAAAGGCCGGTATCAAAGTCCTTGCCGGACCAGGGATCCGCCCGGTGGAGGCCGTACAGCGCCCCCAGGCCGCTGTAGCGGGCTACCTCCTCCCGGAATTCCTGGCTGAAGAGAATCTCCTCTCCTTCCCGGCGGTAAATGGCAAAGCCGTAAAGCCGCTGGGTCAGCTGCCCTACCTTTTCCCGGAGGGTCATCCGGCCCAGCAGATCCTCCGCTCGCTGCTCCGGGGTCAGATTGGGATCTTGATATGCAAACATAAGCTTCCTCCTTAGGAAAAAGGCGGCAGGAGACTGCCGCCTTATGGGAAAATGCAGTTTTGGCCTTACCGGAGCAGGACGGTCTTGATCTCGTAGGGCCGGAAGGTCAGAGAAATCTTTCCGTCTGCCACCGGCACCGCTTCCTCGATCTGCTCCATCAGGTCGGTGACGTAGGCCTGGGTGAAGCGGACGGGAATGTGGAGGGTGGTCTTGGTCCGGGCGTTCTCGCACTCGTACATGCGCAGAATCACGCCCTGGCCGTCCTCCGCCTGCTTGACGGTTTCCAGAATCACATTCCGGTGCTCCGGACGGGCGAAGCTGTACACGGCTCCGGGGACGCCCTTGGCAACGGCATAGGCCTTCTGGTTCAGCTTATAGCCTTCCTGAACGGTACCGGCCTCCTGCCAGCCCTCCCCGTGGGGGTACAGGGCGTAGGTGAAGCGGTGGATCTCCACATCCGCGTTGGGATTGGGCTCTACGCCGCTTTTCAGCAGGGTCAGGCCGATGACCCCGTCTTTCACACTGTGGCCGTACTTGCAGTCGTTGAGCAGGCTGACGCCGTAGTGGCCCTCGGAGAAGTCCATCCACTTGTGGGCGCAGGTCTCAAACCGTGCCCGATCCCAGCTGGTGTTGGTGTGAACCTTCCGGGTCACGTTGCCGAACTGAATCTCGAAGGTGGCTTCATCGGAGTGGATGTCCACGGGGAACTCCGCCTTCAGCAGATGCTGATGGAGCTTCCAGTCTATCGTGGTCTCAAAGTCGATGCGGCGGGTGCCGGCGTAGAAGTGGATCTTCTGCCAGATGGTGCTCAGGCTGCATCTGTATTGCAGGGCCAGGGTGGCGCGGACGGGCCCCATCTCCTCCCAGACCATGGAAACCAGATCATTTACCGGCCAGGACTTTTCCGTGTAGAACATGTCGATGTCCCAGTTGTCATAGTAGATGGGCTTGTCCTCGTAGATCCGGATCAGGTTGGCCTGCTTGCCGGCCTGCACCAGCTCCCGGTCATAGTCCTTGTCGTAGATAGAGGTAAAGTGACCGTTTTCATCCAGGGTGATACAGTAGAAGGGGGTTTCCAGATGATGGTCGTCGCCCCGGCGGAAGGGGCAGGGGGCGGCGCTTTCCGCCAGGGCCAGGGTCTTGTAGCCCTTGGCAGGCAGATTCTTCAGGTAGGCCACCGCTCCGCCGGCGGTCTGCTGGACGGGATACACGCGGCCCTGTTCGTCCTGCAGGCCGGTTGCCTTCACATCCCCCAGGCATACCACATCGTCCCGGTCAAAGCCCAGGGTGTTGAATACGGTGACGCCCTGACCTTCCCCGGCCAGACGGTCCATGCGCTCGTGAAGCATGCCGGTGACTTCCGCCTCCAGGGCCTCGTACTCGGCCTTGGTCACCTCGTACACCTCGGCGATGGAGCTGCCGGGGATGATGTCGTGGAACTGGTTCAGCAGGATCACGTCCCGCCACAGCCGGGTGTCCGCCTCCTGGGGGTAGTCCCCGGTGAGCACGCCCAGCAGCTCCAGATCCATCATCAGGTTTTCGCTGCGGCGGTTGCCCTTCTTGTTCCGGGCCATGGAGGTGTAGGTGCCCCGGTGGTACTCAAAGTAGAATTCTCCGCTCCAGGTCTCCAACCGGCGGTTGTCCTTGACCCGCTCATTCAGCTCATCGAAGAATACCCGGGCGGTCTCCTGACGGACCTTGGGAACGCCCCGAATGCCCTGCTCCATGCGCTGGGAGGTTTCCAGCATCTGACGGGTGGGGCCGCCGCCGCCGTCGCCGTAGCCGTAGGCAATGAGCACGTCGTTGTTGATCTCCTTGTCCCGGTACCGCTCCCAGGCGCCCATTATGGCGTCCGGGTGGAGCATGCCGTTGTAGGTGGTGAAGAAGCTCTGCTTGGGATCCTGGCCTATACCCAGGGTGGTGATCAGGTGGGTCAGAACCTCGCTTCCGTCAATGCCCCGCCAGATAAAGGTGTCGTTGGGGATGCTGTTGATCTGGTTCCAGGACAGCTTGGTGGTCATGAAGTAGTCGATGCCGGAGCGCTTCATGATCTGAGGCAGAGCGCCGGAATAGCCGAATACGTCGGGCAGCCACAGGATCTTGTTGTCCTTGCCGAATTCCTCCCGGAAGAAGCGCTTGCCATGAAGGAACTGGCGAACCAGGCTTTCGCCGGAGGTCAGGTTGCAGTCCGCCTCCAGCCACATGCCCCCTTCCACTTCCCAGCGGCCTTCCGCCACCCGCTGCTTGATCTTCTCATACAGCTCCGGATAGCGCTGCTTCAGGAAGTAGTACAGCACCGGCTGGCTGGACATGAACTTATAGCTGGGGAATTCCTCCATCAGCTTCAATACCGTGGCGAAGGAGCGAACCACCTTTTCCCGGGTCTGGGCCACGGTCCACCACCAGGCCACGTCGATGTGGGTGTGGCCGATACAGGTGGCAGCCACCTCGTCCCAGCCGCCCATCTGTTCATAGAGATGCTCGGTGATGTAAGCCTGGGCCTTTTCCAGGGAGGCGTAGAATTCCTCAGAGTAGGGAACCCGCATATCCAGCAGGTTGATGGTGTCGTTGAGCACCGTCTGAAGATCCAGCCGCACCTTGCTGTCATTGCCCAGCCGAGGGAAGGCCTGCAAGGGAACCAGCAGGTCGTAGTACAGCTTGTTAATGGCCTCGTCCAGCACAAACAGATTGGCCAGGAACCGGAACTCCCGGTGCAGGGTGCCGGTGTAGGCCTGGATGTCAATGTCCAGAACCTCTCCGCCCACTGCGGATTTGCGCAGCAGGATCTCCCGGTGGTTCATATCCGCGCCCTGAACCACTTCCTTGTTGACAAAAATCAAAAACTGAGGGTTCTTACCGTCGTCCCATTCTTCGATCTGGGTGCGGATCTTCAGCCAGACGGACTTGCCGTCCATATCCTGGGGGATGGTCACCCGGCTGCGGAACCAGTAGTGGTCTCCGGGAATGCCGTGAAAGTCCGTCTGCTGGCCGGTGAATTTCCCTTCAAAATTGTCGGTGCCGGCGTAGCTGGCGTACCAGTGCATGTTCTGGCAGTCAAAGGGCTCCCAGGGCTTGGGACTGGCGTCCGCCTCCTCCGGACGGAAATACTGGCCGAATTTGTATTCCCAGTTGGACAGTTCCCGATCATCCCGGAATCGCAGGTTGCCCAGCTGATTGCAAATGACCTGAACGCGCTGATCGATATAGTACATAAGCATCTCCTTGTTATGTGGTGTATGGATGGATGATACCATTCATAGGACAGAATCTCCAATGCGCCTACATCATACATCAGAAACTCTGGCTTGTGAATCGTCAAAAGGAAACATTTTCCGCCGGATTTATTCATCTTTTTACGTACTCCCAAACAGACTGCGGCCAATTGGTTCCACCGCAAGTCCCCTGAGAAAGCAATCTCAAGGCTGGGCAGTGATTGGGATGCTGTGGACCGATTCGGGCACCGCACCCATTCAGCGGCGAAAGGGTATACCGGCGCTTACCAAGTGCGCGCCGGGTGGGGCCCGGGGAGGGCGGGCGGCGAATCGCCGCGGATGATGCGCACGAACATCATTCCGCCGGTAAAATTTCTGCCCGGTATCGGAATGCTCAGTCTGGGAAATGGCTCTGGCGCGGGAGCTGGCCAGCGTTCAGCGCCTCCCCGGTCGGCTTCTTTGCTTTCTTTCTTGCCGAGACAAGAAAGGAAGGCCCCCGGCAGGGTAGGGGAGCGCTTAGGCGTGGAACCAGCCAAACCCTTGCGCCAATTTCCCGTTTGTTCCCCGGCAGTAAGCATATTCATCTTTTTCATAGGGGCGGCGCCGGAAAACGGAAGCATGGGGCCGATGCTCAGGCATCGGCCCCATGAGGGTCATCCCTACAGCCCCCTGAAGGGGCGGCCTGCCATGCGGCGGCCGCCCCGGGGGAGTATGCCAAAGAGATTTGCTGCCGTCTTTCGGGGAAGACGCTTGCACAATGCCGGTATGAGATCCCTGAGAGATTAACCCTTCCAGGCGTCGATCTGGCTCTGGGCTTCGGCAAGCACATCGTCGAAGCCGGAGGCCCGCATGGCGTCCATCATGGTGGCGATGGTTTCGGCGGGATCGCCGGTACCGGTCATCAGCATGGGACGGTACTCGGTGTAGATGGCGATACAAGCGGCCAGCTCATCGGCAACGGGTGCGGTATCGAAGCTGAAGCCCAGCAGGGGGGAGGGAGTGGCGGCTTCGTTCAGAGCCTTGACCTCGTCCCACTGGTTGAACTCATCGGTGTCCAGAGTGGTCACGTTGAAGAAGGTGCCCTGGGTGTAGCCGGCCATGGTCCAGTCGGTGTTGTTCTTGTGCACCTTGCCGTCCACGTAGTCGAAGTTGTCGCCTTCCAGGCCGTAGTACAGAGCGTCACGGACATAGGAATCGGTGTTCACCAGCTCCAGCAGCTGCAGAGCCTTCTCGGGGTACTGGCAGGACGCGGAGATGCAGCTCATAGAGCCCTGAACGGAGGAGTTGGACAGCACGGTATCGCCCCACTGGATGGCAACGGCGTCAACGCCCATCTGGGGACCCCAGGTGGTATCGGCGGCGGCGGACCAGCCCTGAGCGACGAAGCAGGGACGGTAGGAGGGAGCCTCGGACAGGATAGCGGCGTCGGAGTTGATGTAGCCGGCCTCATACCAGCTGCGCAGAGTCTCCAGATCCGCCAGAACGTCTTCCTGCTCAAACACAGAGACGACCTTGGCTTCGCCGCCGGCGTAGGAAACGCCCAGAGCGGGCAGGCCGGAGGACAGATCGTCATACTTGGCGCCGTAGATGGCGTCCAGGCCGCCCTGGTTCAGGATGAACACGGCCTCGCCGGACTGCTCGTACATCTTCGCTACGATGGGGGTCACGTCCTGCAGGGTGTGGGCGGAAGCGTAGTCCAGGCCGGTGGCCTCCACCTTTTCCTTGTCATAGACGAAGTACTGGGTGATGGAGGAATCCTTGTAGGCGGGGACGGCGTACAGCTTGCCGCCGACCTTACAAGCGTCCCAGTAGCTTTCGGGAATGAACTCGTACAGCTCGGGAGCGGCGGTCTGGATCAGATCGGTAATGTCGGCGAAGGCGCCGATGGACACATCGTTGTAGAAGGTGCCGTTGTTGGTGAACATGATGTCATAGGGCTCGTTGGTGGAAACGATCATGTTGCGGCGGGTATCCCAGTCGCCCCAGCCTACGATCTCCATTTCCAGATGTACGCCGATCTTCTCTTCCAGATAGGCGTCCAGATTGGCCTTCCAGGCATCGTAGTTGGCGGGCATGCCGGAGCCTACCTGCACCCACTTCAGGGTGACCACTTCATCGGTGGAAGAAGCGGTTTCTCCAGCGGTTTCGCCGGCGCTTTGGGTTTCCTGGGCCTGCGTCTCCTGGACATCGCTGGAGCCGCAGCCTGCGAACAGGGATGCGACCATCACGACCGCCAGAAGCAATGCGACAAGTTTCTTCATTTTTTTTCCTCCTAAGTTTGGTTGTTTATTGCAGCGGCGAAAGCCGCGTCAATACATGCATGGATCCTCTTAACCCTTTACCGCGCCCACGGTCAGGCCGGAGATAAAGTATTTCTGGAAGAACGGGTAAATGCAGGCGATGGGCACCGCCACCACGAAGGCGATGGCCATACGCACGGATTCCTGAGGCATGGCTTGGATCATGTCCGCCTGGGACAGGCCCGCGGTGGGGTTCTTGGTCAGGAACTCCAGATCCTTCTGCATGGAGTTCAGCATGGCCTGGAGGGACTTCAGATCGTCGCTCTTGATGTACAGCATGGACTGGTACCAGTCGTTCCAGTAGCCGAAGGCCAGGAACAGGGCGATGGTGGCCAGCACGGGCTTGGAGATGGGCAGCACAATCTTAAAGAAGATGGTCCACTGGGAAGCGCCGTCAATCCGGGCGGACTCGATGATGGAATCCGGTATGGTGGTTCGGAAGAAGGTTCGGGCGATGGTCACATTGAAGCTGGATACCGCCAGGGGCAGTATCAGAATCCACAGGGTATCGTCCAGGTGCAGGATCTGGGTATTCACCACGTAGGAAGCGGCCAGACCGCCGCCGAACACCATGGGGATGAACACCATAATGGTCAGGAAATTGTTCAGCTTGTGCTCGGTGCGGGACAGCACATAGCCCAGCAGGCAGGTCAGGGCCACGCCCAGGACGGTGCCCAGCACGGTGACCTCCACAGACACCCAGAAGGCGTTGAGGATGGTGGAACGCTGGCTCCACAGGTACTTGTAGGCCTCGCCGGAAACGGTCTCGGCGGTGACGAAGAACTGGTAGCCCTGGGTGCGGATCACCTGCTCGTCGGTAATGGAAATGACGAAGATGAACAGAATGGGCACCACGCAGCACAGCGCCAGGATGACAAACAGCAGATTGAACAAAACATTGGTCACCGGGTTGATCCGGTTCAGCCGGGTCATGTTGTCGTTCATGTCGGTATTGATTTTTTGCTTCTTAGCCAAAATGTCCACCTCCCATCAAATCAATGCGCTGGACTTGTCCACTTTCCGGACAATGGCGTTGGCGGTGAGAATGGTAATGCAGCCGATGATGGACTGGAACATGGAAGCTGCCGCGTTCTGGCCCAGCTTGGTGCTGGTGGTAACCATCTGATAGATCTTCACGTCAAAGGTTGCCACCATAGGAGTCAGAGGCTGACCGGCGCCCCGGGTGACCTGGTAGAACAGGCCGAAGTCAGAGGAGAAGATCCGGCCCACAGACATGATGAACATCATAATGATGATGGGCCGCAGGGAGGGCAGAGTGATGTAGCGGGCCTGCTGGAACTTGGAAGCGCCGTCCAGCACCGCGGCCTCGTACAGGCTGGAATCAATGCCGGTAATGGAGGCCAGGTACACCACCATGCTGTAGCCCAGCACCTTCCACACGTGCATGATGGTCAGAATGGCGGGCCAGTAGTCCGGTTCAAAATACCAGTTGATATTTTCGCCGCCGAAGGCGCGGATGATGCTGTTGAGCAGGCCCTTGTCCGTCACCAGGAAGGCGTAGACAAAGTAGCTGATAACCACCCAGCTCATGAAGTGGGGCATGAACATCAGGGTCTGGTAGGTTTTGGACTTGCGCTTGGAGTAGATGTTGCTGATCATGATGGCCAGGGATACGGGAAGCACGATGTCCAGCACGATGAACACAACATTGTAGCAGATGGTGTTGCGCAGGATCTGAGGGAAGTCCCGCAGCGTCAGGAAGTACTCAAAGTTCTTGAAGCCCGCCCAATCGCTGTTCAGCAGATTGTAGAGAAAGCTCTTGGTGGCGTCCACAATCTTGTAATCCTTGAACGCCAGGATGATACCGAACATGGGCAGGTAACAGAATAAAATGTACCACACGGTGGTTGGAATGGCCAGGATGGTTAACTCCGTGTCATCCCTGGTCCACTTGGTGTGGCCTTGTCTTATGATTTTCGACTTTTTCTTTGCAATCTTCAATTCAGCCATTATTATATCATTCCCTTCCTCAGTGTTGTCGAAATACACAAAAGACCTGTATTGTCAACATGGTAATTATACCACATTTTCACAAAACGAAAAGTGGTCAAAAGTTACTTTATAGTGCAAAAACGATACTTTGCTTCATTTAAATTTTAAATTCTGCAACATCTTATTTACAAAAATTGTGCAATACATACAGTTTTTGAGCGATAAAATGTGCGTTATGCTGAATTTACGAAAATGTATCGTTTTGGTACTTTCCACTGCCCGCGCTTTCCTGGATAATACGAGCCAGAGGCGGCGCAGCGCCGCGTCACGATCAATAAGGAGTATGTATATGAGCAGAAAAATTCATATTTCAGGACAAACGCCCCCTCAGTGGCGGCAGGGAATTGAGGAGCTGTCCGGCGACCTGGCAATGGAGCTGTCCGGGGAGGGGATGGAGATTGCATGCGTTCAGGGAGACTGCCTGGCGGTGGAGAGCGACGGCGTCCGGGTTCGCCTGACCTGGCGGACGCCTGTGGAGTTTTACCGGGGCCTGAGCCTGATTCCGGATCCCCTCGCTGCCTGCGATATCCGTCAGCACAGCAGGTTCGAAAGCTGCGGCGTCATGCTGGACTGCTCCCGCAACGCGGTGCTGAAGCCCGAGGCCATCCGCTTCTTCCTGCGGAAAATGGCCCTGATGGGTCTGAACCTGGCCATGCTCTACACCGAGGATACCTATGAGGTGCCGGAGCAGCCCTTCTTCGGCTACAAGCGGGGCCGGTACACCTACGAGGAACTGAAGGCGCTGGACGATTACGGGGATATCTTCGGCATCGAGCTGTGCCCCTGCATCCAGGCCCTGGGCCATCTGAAGCGGATTCTCCACTGGCCTGCCTTCCATCACCTGCGGGACAACGACGAGGTTCTTTTGGCGGACGAGGAGGAGACCTATGTGCTGCTGGAGCAGATGATCCGGGCGGCCTGCGCCCCCTATCGCTCCAAGCGGATTCACCTGGGCATGGACGAGGCCTTCGGCGTGGGCCTGGGAGCCCATCTGGCCCGGTACGGCTATGAGCATCCCCATGAGGTCATGGGCCGCCATCTGCGCCGGGTGCTGGACATCACCGACAAATACGGCCTGAAAGCCATGATCTGGAGCGACATGTATTTCCACCTGGACAACCACCACTACCACAGCGAGGGCATGCCCTCGGAGCGGGCCAAGAAGGCGGTGGATCCCCGGGTAAGCCTGGTGTACTGGGACTACTACCACGCCAAGGAGGAGGAGTACGCCGCCGCCCTGTACAAGCACGCCCAGTTCCCGGCGGAAACGGTATTCGCCGGGGGCATCTGGACCTGGATCGGCCCTGCCCCCTCCTACACCACCGCCATTTCCAACTCCGTTCCCGGTCTGACCGCCGCCATGAAGGCAGGGGTCAAGACCGTGCTGACCACCGCCTGGGGCGACAACGGCGCGGAAACCAATATGCTGGCGGGGCTGCTGGCATTGCAGCTGTACGGGGAAATGGACTACACCGGGGTGTATGACCTGGAGGCCGTCAAGGCCCGGTTCCGCCGGTGCTGCGGCGCCGATCCCCAGGCCTTCCTGGATCTGAGCCTGTTCAACACGGTTCCGGGCATGGGGGGACGGCCCAACGATCCCAGCAACGCCTGTAAGATCATGCTCTACCAGGATCCGCTGATCCAGCTGTTCGAAAAGGATACGGAGGACTATCCCATGACGGAGCATTTTGAGAGCCTGGTTCATAAGTACGCCCAGTACGCCCGGGAGAACCCCGGCTACGGCCTGCTCTTTGACTTCTACACCGCCCTGGCCCATGCCCTGGCGCTGAAGTGCCGCTGGCATAAGAGCGCCGGAGAAGTGGTCCGCACCGGCGACCGGGAGCGGGCGGCGGCCCTGGCCGATGAGATCCCCGCCACGGTGGAGGCGCTGAACGCCCTGCGGATTTTGTGGCGGCAGCTGTGGGAGTTCACCAACAAGCCCAACGGCTTCGAGATCATCGAGGTGCGCATGGGCGGCATCGCGGCCAGAATGAGCACCGCCGGGGAGAAGATGCGTGCCTTCGCCCTGGGCCAGGTGGATACCATCCCCGAGCTGACGGAGGAATCTCTGATCTGCAAGCGCCACGCCGACGGCACCATCGGCTGCACCAACACCATGGACGAAATCGCCACCCCCGGCCGGATCGACTATTGATCGAACATCCCCGAAAATCAAAACGCCCCCTGCCTTGCGGCAGGGGGCGTCAGACTGTCGGGAAAGGAAGCTTCCGGGTAGAAGCTTATAAACAAGCACCGCACCAAAGCCTCCGAAGTGCAAAGGGGGATGGGCAGGCGAATGCCTGCTGTTCCAGAACAGCTTCCGCCTGGGAGCCAAAATGATGCTGGAGATCATGAACGAATAGATGAATTGCCAACAGCACCCAGCGGCTGCCAGCCCGCTGGGTGCCATATTATAGATTATGCTGGTAATCCATCTCAAAAAGTCCGCCGTATTTTCAGTTCTCCCGGAATCCATATTATTTTGTGGATAAGAAAGATTCCTGTTCTATTGTTACGCCATACTCTAATATTCTCTCCATCGCATCTTCAAAGATTGGATACTCTTGATTCACCAAAGCAGCTTTGACCTTTTCCAAATATTTAGTGGAACGAACAAGGCCATTCATATGATGGGCTGTAACATCTTGCCCAGACATCCGCATAGGCAATGTCTTTGGAATCAGCTGTTGAAGCTGTGAATACATCTGGAAGCCTCCGAGATCAATATCCGCCCAAAAGGAAACCTCACAATCTGCATGCAATGCCGCCCCAATTTTGGCAAAGAGCTTTTTCTTCTGCGGGCTGAGAAAACCGCCATGATAGACAACCAATTCTTCCTTGCAGCGCTCTGATAAAATATACTCATCGTAATTCGTCTTGTTTTCGATGAATGATATCTTCTGCGTTTGATTTAGATTTATTTCGGCAATGTAATCAACGGCAGTGCTGGGCAGTGCAATACCATATGGACCGGCAGCGCCCAGATCAATAGAGCCGGTTGCGGTATGGATAACGCCACTTCCAGCAAGCTCATACAATTCAGGGCGTGCGTAAATGCCTAAGTACGCCAGCTGATCCCGGATACCTAGTTCACCTTCCTCACTTGCCTGCGCCAAACCCGTATCATATGTCTGGGCGATGCGCAGGAAACGCTCTCTCACACATCTCTCAAAATATTTGGTGTCATGATAGCACTGACTGCTGAATGCCCGCATGGTAATAGACTCCCCATGCATGGAGTCATATACTTTAAATGCCGTAAGCAAATCTAAAAGAGACTGAAAGTCATTTTTGCAATACGATGGCACTCTAAAATTTCTCTGTGCTTCGGTACATATATCGTCCCGCCAGGAAACAATCCACTGCGTAGAGACATGTGAAAGCTTTTCAAGAACCGTTGATGCAACTTTCGCTGCAAGCTCTTTCGGATGCGTACGACCAACGAGGCTGTAACACTCCTTAACTTTGTTCAGATTTAGACTAACGCACGATAACACCGGTCTGTCTTTTACCCACTCGTTTGTAACGAAACCTTCTTTTTCCAACGCAGTTGCAGCATCATTAAATGTATCCCGGATAGACGCATCCTGATAATCGTATTCTGGAAATTCCTTCTTACCGGAAGCAATGCGAAGCATTACCCGCCTGTTTGACACTCCTGGTTCCATTAAGTGCTTGCTGCTTTCATATTTATCTAACAGGCGGTTGAGGATAATCACTTTTGTCATACGCATTCCATCCTTTTTCCGTAAGTCAGGATATGCATCTGATATTTATCTTTGCTGACCAGAAGGGTACGATCTGCTAGAGGCATAATATCAGGCAGCTTATCCGGTGGCGTACAGATAATGGCCTGCAATCCCATTTTTCGGAGAAGGCGGACACTTTCCACAATTCTTTCACTGTCCATTTTGTTGAATGCTTCGTCGAAAACAACTAAGCGAACAGTATTGTTTACCAGACCGGACAGGTTGTTGACCTGATAAATCTGCGCAAAAGATGCAAGTACAGCAATGTAGAAAGGCGTCTGGGTTTCGCCACCAGATTTGGTATTCAGCGTCTGAGAAAGCATCTGTTTAGAGCCGTTTTGATCTATGGTTTCCAGATCAAATTTCAAATAGGTTCGGAAATCCGTAAATCGCTCAATATTCTGCTGCAGCTCACTTTGCTTTCTGGCATTGACCTGTGTATCGTCTGACATGGCAATGCGGCTAAATAGATCATCGATTAGTTTTCCATATTTTTGTTGGAACGGCATTGCAAAGAGACCGGCTTCACCTTCCATAAGCTCTGGGGCCATAATCATATCATAATAATCTGCATAGTCAGGGTTCCGATCAACACGAAATTTATATCGGTCCGTACCAAACTGTGCCTGATCCAGAGCTCTATTCAGGCTTTTAACCTGATCCTGAACCTGATCAATACTGGACTTAAGCTTCGCCAAAAAATCATTCTGGAATTGCTCCATGGCGCTTTCGTAAGCCGCCTTAATTTTGGCGCGATATTTTGGAAGTTCGCTTTCTTCCAGCAGGTGCTGTTCAGCAGCATATTCCTCGTTATCCATAGCATCAATCCGGAAAGAGCAAGGACGGAATTTATCTGCATACTCAGAACGCGCACGGAACAGCTTTTGCATAGCGGACTCTCGCTCCCGCACGGTTTGCTCAAGACGACCATTGAAGTTCTTATAGACAACGGATGCTTTCTTCAGTCGGCCCAATTCCTGCTGATAACGCGGAATACCTGTCTTTTGAATGAAGTCTTCGGAAAACTCTTCCGCTATACGGTCTTCCATTTTCACTATTTTTTGATTGATTTCCGGGAGAATATCCCAAACCAGTTCATGGATGCGGTTTTCTCGGAGTGCTTTATCTGTAATGTACTGTTCTTTGCTATCTCCCAAAGAATCGATCTCTCCATCAAGCTTCGCAATGATTTTTCTTTGCTCGCCAAGCCAGAACAGATCCAAATGGGACATTTGCTCCTCGATTTTCTCCAATTCACCGGATATTTCTAATCCCCGGAGGTAGTCTGTCTGGCGCTGGGGTACTACACTCTGGATATAGCGAGCAGAAAACAGTACATCATGGTTTTGGTATCTTGAAAGCGTCTGATAGATCGGCACCCAAATCTGATGTTTCGATTGAATCTCTGTAAGCTCTGCTTCAATCCGGGCGATTCGAAGCGCGACTGCACGACGACCAATGAACGCATCATCCATCAGTTCCTTTCGGATTGGTCGAACAACGTACCCCTGATAGAGCATGCCATCTGCTGTGATTGCAGTTTTACTTCTTCTCAGCTGATCCACATGACTGCAGCAGACAACGCGTCCCAGCAGATAATCTATATAGCTGCGCGCCAAATCATTCTCCGTCTCTACCTTTTTTGCAAGACTATCCGACCACGGTTCCAATCGTTCTCTTTCGCGCAGTTTTCCAATATCAACCAAGCCAAAGGAATTCATTCCAAATTCCCGCTTAATCTGGTCATAAATGCGCAGAGCATCACGGTAGTATTCCGGAGGTACCAGTAGATAGAACTTCTGCGTGTTCAGATATCCCTCCACCGCTCGGCGCCAGTGTTCCTCGGATTCCGGGATTTCCAGAACGTCCGCAAGGATATCGACCGTAACCGATTTTCCTGCCTTCTTCGTTAATTCTACCTCAAGACGCTCCTTCAAGCGCAATAACCCCCTTGGGTAGTCTTTCACATTCTTGCGCAGATTGTCCAAGGCGACCGCTTTCTGATCCTGTTCGGCTTTTAGATCGTCAGTCAAAACTTTCACTTTATATGCCGTATCACGGACTGCAGCCATGAAGTTCGCCGTTGCATCTTGTGCTCTTGCAAAGATTGCAATGGATTTCGCAAAGATTTCGTAGTTGCAGTCTGTGAACAGCGAATATGCCTTTTGAATCGTATCTGCTGCATCTATGACCGAATGCAACACATCATTGATATCCCACCCCAGAATTGTTTGGCAGAGGCTGCTCATAGTAGCAGCCTCTCGTTTCACGTCAACCACTTCATTCTGAAGCTGCCGGAGCAAACGTTGCTGTTCTGTAAGTAAGGATTCCTTTGATCGGCGAAGCTTCTCCTCTTCGCGTGAAACATCGCTTTGCGCACATGCGGCAATGAGTTCCTCCTTTCGCTGCTTCTTTTGCCGAATCAAAAGTGAAACCCTCTCAATCTCCGAAGTCACCTTCTGAATCCGTTCTTCGCAATCCTTTTGCTCTAATATACCCTTGTTGTTCTCCACCTCCAAATCTTCCTTCTGTGCCCAAAGGACAAGGAATGACTGCTGCTGCCAGCGATCGATTGCCAGCTGCATTTCTCGAAACAATCTTCCGATTTCTTGTAATGCAGTCAGTTTTTCTTCTTGTCTTTGTGCCAATTGTTCGTGGCGCTTATAATCCCGTATGTTTTGCTGCATCTCCACAATATTGGGCTTATCTGGAATATCGCAAATGTTTTCGGTAATGAACTTTTGGATATCCACGATTGGGCGAAAAGAAACCGCCTTCTTCATCATCCGGGTAACCTGCTCATTATGGACATTCCATTTTGCCAGCATATCTGTACGGTATTGGCTCTGTGTATCATAGAATTTGGCGCGAAGGCCATATTTCTCCTTCATGCGCTTTCGGAAATCCGTGTAGTCGAGGGCAAAGCCGTTTTCCACGAATCCGTCTTCCGGTATTTCCCCATCATAGATAAAAAAGTGGTCGATATTGTTACCATCACTACGGCAGTCGAAGACAACACCGGTTACAAAACGTGTGCCCTCCACATCATCGAGAAACTCACATGCAATGTAGCTGGAAAAATCCTTTCCGCGTCTGGAGTATGGGTTATTGTCATCCATATCCGCGCGCAGATAGCCATCCAAAGAACGCTGTGACTTTTCATTTGCTGCCTGGTTAAAGTTCCTAGCATTGGTTTCCCCAAGGAGAACAATCTGCAATGCATCAATAACCGTAGATTTTCCTGCGCCATTTTTTCCAGTAAGAAAATTGACATCGCCAACTTCAATGATCTGCTTGGAGAAATAGAGCCAGTTAATCAGCAGAATCTTCTTCAATTTCTTCATCGTTCTCCTCCTTCCTTAGAACAGAAACAATCATATTCAGCTTGTCAGCGGACACAGCGGATAGAACCGTTGGAAGAATCGAAAACTTACAACTGCCTTTATTGTACTTTCCGTCAATTCTCTGAATGATTGAATGGTTTTCAAGGCGCGTAAGTGCGCGCTTAACTTCTTCCATATTGGGCTTGGATGGCAAAATGGCATAGTCCGTGACTACTTTCTCCAACACGTCTCTTACAGTACAGATTGCATCCTGTTCTAACCCAAGGCGCTCTTGGTTTTCGTCATAAATCATTCTGATGGCTAAAAGAATCGCAGTTTCTTTTTTATCAAAATTGCAGCGGTTGGCTTCGTCCGTATTCAAGATGTAAAAATAACCGTTCATATCATCCTTGCGAAGATCCCAATCCAAAAGTGCAAGGTAATCCCGAACCTGTTCGTAATGAATGGACAGAAATGTATAATCAGGATTTGCAACACGGCCTTTATCCGGTCTATATAAAGTTCTCACAACGTATGTACGACTCAACAGCTGGTTACACACAGACTTAAATTGATCGATATCTCGCTGGGAGGCACTGTTTAACCAATCCACATTCATTTCTTTTCCTCCTTGCGGCTAATCTGCAGCTGCGGAACTGTGTATTCGTTTTCTGTGAAATTGCCACCTAATTCCTTAACGGTATATCTTGCATTTCGATCGCTACTGGCAAGGACAGTCAGCAGACTCATAATATACGCTTTATCATCCTGAAGCTGCATATCTTTAGAATAGCAAGTATCTGACTGACCCAGCCAATTTTCAACATACGCCTCTACGGCTGCTCTGTCGTATTCGGAGTGCAGCATCGCCTGTGCCTGCCTCAAAATCTCGTCATCGATAGACGTGTCTTCAATCGGTACAGGCACTGCCTTCGTACGCTTTCCAGGCCGCTTTCGATACCATAGGCTTTTTTCTGATATGAACGATTGCTCATATAATTGAAATGCTGGTTGGATCTGCTCTACAAGTTCGGATGCTCTGCGGTTTCTTGAGAGTTCCTGAAGCAGATAGTTTAGATTGCCGCGAACATTATGATCACGGTTCGTCAGATTTTCGATTTTCTGCGTGGTTGCCCTGGTATAGCGACGAACTTGTCCATCAATTTCGTCCAAATAGTCACGCTCGATACTATCATATCGCTCCTTCACCCAGAAAATTTTTTTCAAAAGATCGGTGCGGCATTCCTCTAATGAAGATCCACGTTTGTCCTGCAGCGCAGCATTTGACATTGCAATCAGAAGGGCATCATCCTCTACCCAGCTTTTCAGAATCGCTTGGATCGGTCCACGATATTTGGGAACGGAATCCTTAATTTTCAGTGGACGGATATATGCCTCCGCAATCTTCTGCCCATAATCATCAAAGTGAGATGCTAGAACTTGGTTTACCTCCTGCATCTCGATTTGAACTTGAAAAAAATGTTTCACATTATGGTAGACCATTTGCAACAAGTTTATTAGTGACTGCGTGTTATCATAAGCACTATAAATTGCAGCCATCTTGTCGTACACATTGTCTCCGTCATCCGCAACTTTTAGCGTGGAATAGGTTCCGAACACATAGGAATACCCCCGAATCGGGCTGTCATCCCGCAATTGATGGAACAGTTCAAGCAATCGGCTGCTGTAACCAGGGACCGTAATATATTCGTCAAAGTCCTCTCCGCGTTCCTTCTCGAACCAGCCTTTGGCGCAAAGCTTTCGTATCAAAAATCTGGCACGTCCTGAGACATCGCGCAGCTCCTCTTCATCAATATCCTCCCCATCAAAAGTCGCATCTGCCAGCTGCTGCTCCAGTTTGCTTCGCAGCATCATGTACAACATATTTTCCGGTATTTTCAAACTCTCTCTATACGCACAGTATAGGACATCCAGAGCATCTGAGTACAGGACTCGATTAGGTGAGGACAAAACGGAGAAAAGCTCACTTGGTACAGCGTCAAACAACTTCATGAAAATCCCCCTTATAGGAGTTATCTATGACAGGCATTTTAATTAAACTGGATGATCGACCCGATATCATTTTTGACAATGGTACATTTTACGGTGGTTTGCATTGCGGAGACTGCTTCAATGTCCAAATGAATCAGTGGATCAATGTCAGACTCGAATATTCTGACGAATGGGTCGTTTACTACAGAGGCAAAAGCTACCCTGTTCCCTTTGGAAAACGTGTAGAAATATAGTTTTGTCCAGCTGTTCATAGTCAAACACTTTTCATTGGTAGTTACGTTGGTAGTTACACTATATCATCTTATTGGTCCAATAAACGTCACCTTTTGATTTCACCCTACCACTAATTTGTTTGTTTTCTTCAAGAACTTCGCCGGAATTGGGCGGTCCAGTTTCCAGGTGACATTCATGGGGCGGGAGCCTGTGTGGCTCACATAGCTGGCAGTCCCCAGATAGGTATACGCCTCGGCACCGTTTGTAATCCGATCCGATTTGAACTCCCGGACGAACAGCAGCACCTTGCTGCCACGTTCTCTATGGTGGATATAACGCTGACCTGTAGATGAGTTTTCTGCTGTCGTGCTCTGGCTTTGCCAGTGGAACAGGCTCTCGTTGATGGAATAGTCGTTATACATGGTCGTTGGCGAATAGTCCTTGTCAGCCTTATTGAGTGTCACAAAGAACACATCCAACTGCTTCTCCGGCAGCCACTTTACACCCTCACGGACAGTGGAAGGCTTCAAAAAATCTAAGGCAACCAGCAACTGGTCGCGGGTATAGGTGCAGTGCAGATCCAGCGGGCAATCGAAGCCCAGGTCAACCGGTTCATCAATAAAGTCAATCTTTTCGTACCGATATCGGAGCAGCTCCAACAGTTCGCTCAGAAGAACAGGGCTGTCAGAAAGGGCATAGAGGTTATCCAGCACTTCGTCGCTGCTCCAGTCCTCTGCGGCCTTGCCCCAGATGGTGATATAGAACATCTGCAGCATTCGCTTTTGCAGTTCCGGCAGCGCGGTGAAATCTACATCGTCCAGCCTTGGAAGCAGATCGAGAAGGAAAGAGATCCAGCGGCGGGAATCAATGACAGCCAGCCGCGAAAAGGCTTTCGTCAAGATATCTTCCAGCGGTTCCTGGAAATCAGGTGAAACATCGGCTCTTGCACAAAGTCGGGAGAAGGGTGTAAACTTGTAAACCGCCCTGGGATCCAGATGGTAGTAGTCCAGAAAATTGCTCAAAGTCAGTTCCAGGCCGGTGTCATCGGCAAAGGAGACCACCCGGGATACCAGACCAGCCGTATTTCCGTAGGAGGCACGGATGTTGTCGAGAATATATCGAGCCGCTTTCTTTTCCAGCTGAATGTAGCAGCCCTTGGGTACAGATACGAAACCATCCTTGATTTCCCGTGTGACACTACGGGTGGTATTGCTGAGTAATGCCGCAAACTTATCCTCAAAGTTGTATTTCTTGTTTGCCTGTCCGATGAAGTCCAACACGGTCAGGCACTCTTTATCCTCCGCCAGACGAAGACCACGGCCCAGCTGCTGTAGGAACACGGTCAGTGACTCCGTAGGACGCAGGAAGAGCACAGTGTTGACCTCGGGAATATCCACGCCTTCGTTGTAGATGTCCACAACGAAAATGAAACGAACTTCCCCTGTAACCAAGCGTTGCTTGGCAGTTTTCCTTTCCTCATCAGGGGAACTGCCTGTCAGATACATGGACGGAATGCCATGGTCGTTGAAATAACGGCACATAAACTCCGCATGTTCAATGGAGACACAGAAACCAAGTCCCTTTACCTCATCAATATCGGTGACATATTTCAACAAAGACGAGACTACCAGATCGGCACGCCGTTGCGCCATCGCCCCGCTGAAGGTATAAATCTTTGTCAGCTCACTCTTGTCATAGCCGCCGGCACTCCATTTCAGAGTATCCAAGTCCACAGTATCCGTGACGCCAAAATACTGGAACGGGCACAGTAGTTTCCGGTCAATGGCTTCCGGCAGGCGGATTTCTGCCGCGATACGGTTCCCAAAATAGGAGAGGATGCTTTTGCCGTCCATACGCTCCGGGGTAGCAGTCAATCCCAGCAGGATGTAGGGCTGATAGTATGCCAGCAGCTTCTGATATGTCGGTGCTGCAGCATGATGGAATTCGTCTACTATGGTGTAATTGTAGAAGTCCGGTGCCGTCTTTGCCGTAAAATCCTGAGAATTGAAGGCCTGGATGGAGATAAAGAGATTGTCGATGCTGTCCGGCTTATAGCTGCCTACAAACATCTCACCGAAGTTGGCATCCTTCAGCACAGCCCGGAAGGTGTACAGGCTCTGCTTGAGGATTTCTTCCCGGTGGGCTACAAAGAGCAGACGGCAGGGTCTGTCCGGATTCTGCTTGCGGAACCGCCTGTAATCCAGAGCGGAAATGACGGTTTTGCCGGTGCCGGTGGCAGCTACGACCAGATTGCGGTTGTATCCGCGGACGGTACGTTCTGCCTCCAGTTTGTCCAATATCTCCTGCTGGTAGGAATACGGCGTAATGTCCATGGTATAGACTTCGGCATTATTGGAGCCGAAATACTTTTCAGCGTTCAGTGCCCGGGCAAGACGCTCCTTCTGATTCTCAGAATAATATTCAAAGTCATTGGAGTTCCAGTAGCTCTCAAAGGTAGCCGCAATCTTGTCGATGGTCTCCGGCAGATCTTTCTTCGTGACCTTCACGTTCCACTCCAAACCGCTGGAAATAGCCGCATTGGATAGGTTGGAAGAGCCGACGTAAGCCGTTGTGAAGCCAGTATTACGATAGAACACATAGGTTTTCGCGTGGAGACGCGTCCGCTTGGTGTCATAGCTGACCTTGATTTTCGTATTGGGCAGCTGACGAAGCTCCTCAATCGCCTTTACATCGGTAGCACCCATATAAGAGGTCGTGATAATGCGCAGCTCGCCGCCATTTTGTGTAAACTCCCGAAGCTCATCCATCAGCAGGCGCAGGCCACTCCACTTGATGAACGACACCAGCATATCGATGCGGTCAGAGGAGAGAATCTCCTTTTTCAGCTCGGTATACATCTGGGGCTCTTGGATAGCTCCGGTAAAGAGACTGCTTTGGGCAATGGAGGTCTCCGGACGGGGAAGGTCAGCGGCGCTTCTTCCAGTAGCCAACCGGGGGTCCTGCTCTCGTAAAAGCGCAAGAAGCTGCTCTGCCCTCTGGCTCACGCTCAGATTGGCAAAGTCAGCTTCCTGTGTGGTTTTCTGAATGAGATCTACAATTTTGTTGGCAAGACCAACCTGGGCAGAGAGGTCCCCACCATTATCCAATACATTGTCCAGGCCCTTCTGAACCACGTCCGCCAGATACTGGGCCAATACCTTGGAGGCTTCCGCCTTGTCAATGGGCGCAACAGCCTTGCGGGCTTCCGGAATTTCCGCCAGCTCGCTGTTCAGGGCGTTGTTGATGACTTGTTCATATAGGCCGTGTTGCAGCATATCTATTTCCCTCGATATAAATGGAGTTAGAGGTGGTAGTTTAGTCTAACTGGCTCTATGTAGCCATTGGAAAAAGTAAATTGAAGAACGGACCTGTCAAAGCGGGGATTGCCTGCGTGTATGATCCTGTGGTGGTTGGGGCAAACAATCATCTGGTTGGTTGCGCTGTTGTTCAAACTCTTTGTGAAATAATCAATATGGTGAGCCTCGCAGACGTGTGCGTCGTATTCTTCACCAATGGATTGTCCACAGATCTGACATCGATAACTATACAGTTGCTTCAGATTGTCACCAATCTTCTTGTTCAGTTTTCTGATTTTCTGGACACCCTCCGAAACTTGAATGCCTGCAGACGGGTCATCAATCTCGAAGTTCATTTCGTTTTCAATGTGCTGTTCCGAAAAATCACGAGCATACGTAGCTACCGCAATTACGTCTTCTGAAAGAATTGGGTCAAGTACGTATGTATCGTCGAATTCTGTGGTATAGATTGCGAGGAAGTCCTTTGCATCATCTGGCAGTCTGATTATCCGACGGTCGCCCTTCTCACGACTTTGGCGAACTCCATTCAGATAATTGTAGCTTTTTGAAAAGACAACCTGAAGTGCTCGGGCCAAATCACCATTCTTGACATAGCGAATCTGCAAAATGTCAGATTTGTGGTTCCACTTCTCTTGAAATTTGACATTGCGAATCGTTGCATTGTAGGTCTTTCCACCCAGGATAAGTCGAATTGGTTTTGCTTCTCCCTTCTCCAGGTAACGTCCCATGATTTGCCCGAATACAACCTGTTCCTTAATAGGCAGAGTAAACCCTTCAGTCAACAAAGACCAATCGACTTCTTTTTGATAAACATAGCTGTCTTCAATGCCCATTTGAGATCACACCTTTTGCTTATAGCTGTACCCGAGACACGACTCAACCTATCGTTAATCAGGGAGTCACTCTGAGTCTATTATAGGACCAGATGGCATAAAAAGCAAGAAATCGACCTACGATTTTCAAATCAGTGGAAACAAGCCCGAGGGCTTTATGTTGAAATATTGCGTAGTTCATGATAAAATGACCAAACAGTATTGTCTTTTATGCAGGAGATGGATTATATGAAATATAACAAGCTTGTCCGTGATCGAATTCCGGAAATTATCGAAGCTTCCGGTAAGTCCTGCGTTACAGAAATACTCTCCGACAAAGCCTATCTGCGCTTGGTGGACGCCAAGTTGGACGAGGAGCTGGCGGAATACCACAGCGATCAAAATATTGAAGAGTTAGCTGATTTGCTTGAGGTGATTTACGCTGCCGCGATGGCGCGAGGTTATACGCTGGAGCAGTTGGAATCTGTTCGAGCTGCTAAAGCTGAAAAGCGTGGTGCCTTTGCAAACAAAATTCTATTGAAGGAAGTCATTGAGAAGTAGGTGATTCTATTTAGCTCAAGAAGGGAAAGCGGTCTAACAGTATGCTCTGAAAATTGTATATCCTGAAGAATCAATCCCCTGTTCTGTCCAGGAAAAGGGGATAACAAGGGGATTGTGCATGTAAATTGCCAAACTCCGGAAATAGGCCCAGAGTACACCGTATGAGAGAACTATCTGCAATATATTTGACTGGCTGGGTTCGTATTGAGCCCAGCCAGCTTTTGCAGGAGACTATGGTTTGACCGGAAATCAGACGGGGAAATCCTTGCACTGCCCGTATTTCTTTTACTCGCCCATGTCGCGGGAGTTGGCGCTGTTAATGATCTGCCCGGTCGCTTCATTGATGAAGTCAATAGCGATGTTCTCCACCTCGGTGCCGTTGAAAATATTATACATTCCGCCATACATATAAAAAGCCAGCACAGAGAAAGACTCTGCCAGATTTAGTTCAGAAGAAGTCGTGGTCACTGCGAACTTGGTAAAGTCGGCATTCGGCTCGATCTTCGTGAAGGAATAATCTTCGGAGACAATCATTTCGTCTAGGGCTTCCTCGATGGACTCCTTGATGCCTTCCATGACTTCCTTGTGCTGTCCCTTGGTCATCTTGTAGGTAACGCTGCCATCGTCGTTGAGCTTTGCGGAGAGGAATTTCCCGGCACTGACATTGGCATCTAAATCAGCTTGGGTCGTTTCACCTACGAAATCGGCAGGAACGGTGATTTCAACACTGAGCAGTTTCTGCTCAACTTCCACCTTACCGATATCCTCAATGACCGATTCTTCACTTTCCTGTGTGGCGGGTGGTGCAGCATCTGCAATGGCAGGCGCGGTGGTAGATTCTGTTTTTCCGCTGCTGCCGCAGGCGCACATTGAAAAGACCAGGGCGAAAACGAGAAGAAGTGCAATCAATTTGTTCATGGTGTTCCTCCTATGAAAGAATTGGATTTAGTCTCTTGTAAAACTCAAAAACCCATTGAAAACACTGGATTTTTTGAGATAATTACTACTGATTTTTCTCCAG
>CALWXR010000016.1 GCA_944385535.1 uncultured Oscillospiraceae bacterium | reverse complement strand
TTGTTCTGCCTTTTTCTGTGGGTATTCGACGCTATAGGGGCACTTTGTCTATTTTTTGAATTTGCTCATTTAGAGTTGTAAAGAAATTATGTCCGTTTTTTGAATATCCTGAGTCGAAAAATACATGGCGATCGACAAAATGCTGTATTATAATGAATGAACAGAAAATGTTTTTGTGAAAAAGTGGTAAGAAATGGAGGGCGCTTATGAAGCTTTGCATCCGGGCCCACGACCTGGGCGTCAAGGGTACCGACGCCATCCTGGACCGGCTGGACCGGCTGGGGATCGACGGGGTGCAGATGGTTTGCTACAAGGCGTACGAGGACATTCCATACGCCCCCGGAGCCATCACAGCGGAGAAGGCGGCGCAGATCGGCGAGGCCTTCCGGAACGCGGGAAAGATCATCCCCCTGGTGGGCGCTTACTTCAATCCGGTGCATTCTGACGGAAATAAGGTGCTTCGGTGTCGGGAGATTTTTGCGGATTACCTGAAGGTGTGCCGCTTTATGGGCTGTGACGCCGTGGGCTCCGAAACCGGCTCCTTTAACGACGATCAGTGGACCTACCACCCCCAAAACCGAACCCGGGAGGCCCTGGATCGGGTGGGAGATATCTTCGCCGGGCTGTGCGACGAGGCCAAAAAATGGGGAAGCACCGTCGCCATGGAAGGGGCCGCCGGTCATGTGTGCTGGAGCGTGGAGGCGCTGGCCCAAACCAGGGCGCGCATGGGCCGGGAGACCAAGGTGATTTTCGACCTGTATAACTACCTGGATCAGACCAATCAGGATGTGTATATGGACATTTTGGAGGAAGGACTGAATACCTTCCGGGGACAGATCCTGCTGTTTCACATGAAGGACTTTTTCTTCCAGCCCGGTCAGCGTCCCCGGCAGGCCCCCTTCGGCGCCGGACAGATGGACATTCCCGCTGTTCTTGGGCGGATCAAGGCCTATGATCCAAACGCCGTATTGACTCTGGAGGGCACCACCGGGGAGGACATCCCCCGGGCGGTGGATACTATTAAAACCATATGGGAGCGTGTTTGAAATGAGATTTGATGTACGTTACGCCAATCATCCCGAGGATTCCAAGCATTACGACACTGAGCAGCTTCGCAGGCACTACCATATCGGCGGCATCTTTGAAAAGGACGCCATCAACCTGACCTATTCCCATCAGGATCGGATCATTGCCGGCGGCATCATGCCCGTGGAAGAGGACCTGGTGCTGGAAAGCTGCAAGGAGCTGGCGGCCCCCTACTTCCTGGCCCGCCGGGAGCTGGGAGCCATCAACATCGGCGGCGACGGCGTTCTGGTGGTGGACGGGGTGGAGTATCCCGTGAAGCACAAGGACGGCATTTACGTTGGCATGGGCGCCAAGGAGCTGGTGTTCCGCTCCATGGATAAGGAGAACCCGGCCAAGTTCTATATCAATTCCTCTCCCGCCCACCGCACCTGCCCCACGGTGCTGATCCCCATGGAGAAGGCCCGTTACAACCACCTGGGTGCTCAGGAGACGGTGAACGAGCGGATTTTGCGCCAGTACATCCACCCGGCGGTATGCGAAAGCTGCCAGCTGAGCATGGGCATGACCGCCCTGCTTCCCGGCAACGTGTGGAACACCATGCCCTCCCACACCCATGAGCGGCGGATGGAGGTCTACTTCTATTTTGAGATCGCCCCGGATCAGGCGGTATTCCACATGATGGGCCAGGGCAGCGAAACCCGGCACATCGTTATGCACAACGAAGAAGCGGTGATCTCCCCCAGCTGGTCCATCCACTCCGGCGTAGGCACCGCCAACTACACCTTCATCTGGGGCATGTGCGGCGAAAATCAGGATTTCGACGACATGGACGGCATCCCCACCAACGCCCTAAGATGATGATTTACGTAACCCCGGACGACAATCTGCAGAAGATTCTGGACGCCGCCCCGGAAAACGCGGTGATCCGCCTGTCCGGCGGGGTGTGGCGGCAAAAATGCGTGATCCGCACCAATGGCCTGACCATCCTGGGACAAGGCCCGGAAAAGACGCGGATTGTCTATGACGACTACGCCAACAAGGAAGACGGGGAAGGCTTTCGCTACATCACCTTCCGAACCTACACCCTGGCGGTGTGCGCCGACCATGTGACCATGGAAAACCTTTCCGTGATCAACGACGCGGGCCAGCCGGAAAAAAAGGGCCAGCAGATCGCCCTGTCCGTCTGCGGCGATGACTTTACCATGAAAAACTGCCGCCTTACCTCCACCCAGGACACCCTGTTCCTGGGGCCCCTGCCTGAGGATCTGATCGAGCGGTACGACGGCTTCCTTCCGGAGGAGCTGCGCCGGGGCGGAATCCAAAGGCAGCGGTTTGTAAACTGTCGGATCACCGGCACCGTGGACTTTATCTTCGGCGGCGGCAGCGCGCTGTTTGAAGGCTGCGAGCTTCGCTCCGGCCGGGACGCCAGAAGCAAAGGCTTTGTGGCGGCCCCGTCCCACAGCCGGGAGCAGGCGGAGGGCTTCCGCTTCCAAGGCTGCTCCCTGACCCGGGAGGAGGGCGTGGCCGACGGCAGCGTCTATTTGGCCCGGCCCTGGCGGGACTACGGGATGGCCCGATTTGAAAACTGCGTCCAGGGGCCTCACATCGCACCGGAAGGCTTCGATCCCTGGGCCGGCACCCGCCGGGACAAGACGGCCCGGTTTTATGAATCCCCTCCGATACCCGGCCGGGTAAGCTGGGTCAACCGGCAGGACACCCAAGGGCAAAGGTAAGCCTATGAAACAACACATTTCCTTCCGCCAATACCGCTGGATCGACCTGACCATCCTTCTGGCGGTGCTGGCAGTATCTCAATATCTCATTCACCACGCCTGTACCTTTTGGTACCCGGAGCAGCTGTATGTGGTGTCCCCGGTGGCGGCGGTGACCGCCCTGGTGATGATGCGCTGGAACGGCTATGCCGCCATCCACGCCCTGTGCGGCGGGCTGCTGTTTGTGGCCCTGGCAGAGGGGGAAGGACGGCAGTACCTGGTTTACGGACTGGGGAACCTGGCCTGTCTGGGGGCGCTGGTGATGTTTCCCATCTTCGGGAAGGAGCGGATCCGAAACGACAGCTTTTTGTCGGTCAGCTTCGGCGTGGCGGTTCAGCTCCTGATGCTCCTGGGGAGAACGGCCGCGGTCGCGGCGCTGGGCTTTCCCGGGGAGGCTTTGGTTGGCTTTATTACGACGGATATCCTGAGCGTGCTGTTTACGGCCTTCCTCATGTGGATCATCCGGCGGATAGAGGGGCTCTTTGAAGACCAAAAACATTATTTGCTCCGCGTACAGGCAGAGCAGCAAACTGAAAGGGGAGTTAAGCATTGAAAAAAACCTTGGCAGGGGACTTCCTTGTGTACGACAAGTCCTCAAAAACCTACCGGGCAGACCCTGAACAGTTGGTGCGGGACGATGTGGAAAAGCACTACTGGCGCAACGTCCTGCGCACCATGGCAAAGGACTGGCGGCTGTACCTTATGCTCGTACCCATGATCCTGGTGTTCCTGTTCTGGCGGTACTTTCCCATGTATGAGCTTCTGCGGTGCTTTAAGGTGGCCGACGAAGTCAAACCGGTGTCGGAACAGTTTTTCTCCGGCTTCTCTTATTTCAAGCGGCTGCTGGTCAGCGGCGACGGCCTTTCCACCGAGTTCTGGCGGGCTCTGCGCAATACCTTCCTGCTGAGCTTCTATGGTCTGGTCTTTGGATTCCCGGTGCCGGTGATCCTGGCCCTGTTCTTCAATGAGATCAAGTCCGACATTCTGCGCAGCGCCTACCAGGTGCTCACCTATCTGCCCAAATTCATCTCCACCGTGGTCATGACCTCTCTGGTCACCATGCTGGTCAAGCAGGGCTCCCTGACCTCCAACATGGGCATCCTGTCTCAGGTCTTGTACAGTATGGGATTGATCGGTCATGAGGTGGCCTACGCGGGCCTGCTGAACAATCCCGACTTCTTCCGGGCCATTTACCAGATCAGCGGCATCTGGGAGACTGCAGGCTACGACAGCATCGTGTTCTTCGCCGCCATCATCGCCATCTCTCCCACCAGCTACGAGGCTGCCCAGATTGACGGCGCCAATAAAATGGCCCAGATGAAATACGTGGTGCTGCCCAGCATCCTGTCCACGCTGGTGATCATGCTCATCACCCGGATCGGCTCCCTGCTTCAGGTGGGCTACGAAAAGGTGCTGCTGCTGTACAATACCAATACCTACGTTACCGCAGATGTGGTTTCCACCTTCGCCCAGCGTTACGGTCTCGGCTCCTCCTCCGCCCAGGGCCTGGCCTCGGCGGCGGAAATGATGAGCAACGTGATCAGTATGCTGCTGGTTATCGGCGCCAATACCATTTCCCGGAAAGCATCGGACGTATCGCTGTATTAAAGGGGGCGAGGGAACGTGAAAAGAAAACTGGAAATCTCCGAGCTTATTTTTAAGATCATCAGCTACACCCTGCTTACCATGTTTGCCCTGTGCTGCCTGTACCCGTTTATCTACGCCATTTCCGGCGCCATTTCGGGACGGCACGCGGTGGACTACAGCGAGATCGTGCTCTTCCCCAAGGACATTCAGTTCGAGGCGTTCTCCCGGATGTTCAACGACAACATGTTCTGGAACGCCTATACCAATACCCTGTTCCTTACGGTCTACGGTACGGTCTGGGCTCTGGGCGTGTCCATCCTGGGCGCTTACGCCCTGAGCAAGAAGCGGCTGCTGTTCCGCCGGTTCTTCAACTTCTTCCTGGTGTTTACCATGTGGTTCTCCGCCGGTATCGTGCCCCAGTACTTAAACTACCTGGATACCCAGGAGGTATTCAACGCCATGGGCATCACCGACGATAAGTGGCTGGTCGTCATCGCCATGGGTATGGCGGCCATGAACATCATCCTGCTTCGCAACGCCTTTGAAGGGGTGCCCTCGGACATCGAGGAGGCGGCCATTGTGGACGGCGCCACGGAATTCCAGGTGCTCTCCAAGGTCTACATCCCCATGAGTAAGTCCACCATCGCCACAGTGGCTCTGTTCTTCGCCATTTCCCGGTGGAACGGCTACTTCTGGGCCCGGCAGATGATCTCCAACTCCAATGAGCATCCTCTGCAGGTGTTTATCCGGCTGAAGCTGGAGGAATACACCGACCCGGAGGCCATGGCAGGCTGGAACGAGATTTACTCCTCCGATTCTATTATTTACGCGCTGATCGTCTGCTCCATTGTACCCATCCTGATCATCTACCCCTTCATTCAGAAGTACTTCGCCAAGGGCGTGAATGTAGGCGGCGTGAAGGAATAAGCCCTCTTAAGTCGCGGCTTTGCCGTGGCAGCTCCCCCTGAAGAGGGGGTGAGTAGTGGTGTAATTACCGGTTTTCCGGTGGATTATAAAACTTTTACAAGGAAAAGGAGATTACCATGAAAGGCACAAAACGACTGATTTCATTCCTGCTGGTTCTATGTTTGACCGCCGCCGTGCTGGCGGGCTGCGGCCAGGAGATGGAAGTACCTACCCAGACCACCGCTGCCCAGGTACCCGAAGGCGGCGATAACGCCGGGGCTACCGACGCCGCGGAAGCCGATGCCCTGAGCTTTGCCGAGGGCACCGTGCTGCGGATGGCCACCGGCTACAACAGCACCAAGACCGGCCTGTTCTTTGACGCGGAAGTTGCCGGCGACGGCGTGACCCTGGCCGACGGCATCACCTACCACGCCGGTGAGCTGAAGCCCACCTGGGTGGAAGTGCAGAACCGCCTGGGCATGGTATTTGAAAACAAGTACCAGGGCAACAGCGCCACCAAGGAATTTGAGTTCTGGAAGGACCGGCTGAACGAAGTGGACATGGTCAGCGGCACCGCCACCATCCTGTCCGAGTTCGGCGCCGCCGGCTCCATCGTCAACATTGCCGAATACCTGGATCAGATGCCCAACTTCAAGGCCTATCTGGAAGCCAATCCCATTGTCCGCCTGTCCATCACCGGCGATACCTCCACCGGCGCCATCTACTTCTCCCCCTACTTTGACGGCGTGAACGACATCGAGCGTATGCCTCTGATGCGTGTGGACTGGGTGGTAAAGCTGCTGGACGGCGAAGGGGAATTCACCGCCGAGAAGAGCGGCCAGCTGAAGAGCCCGGTTTACCAGCCTTATATGCCCACCTCCGGCAAGGTGGACATCGACGTGGTCAAGGCTGACGGCTCCGGCGTGGAGACCGTGACCAAGGACTACGACACCGCCGGCAACATCATTGCCAAGATGAACGAGGCCCTGGCCGCCGGAGCGGTGGACGGCGTGACCGCCGTGAACATGCTCCGCACCTACATTGACGAAGCCTACAACGGCTACTACGGCACCCAGCGCTCTAACCTGTTCGTGGGCCAGAACGCCGCCTGGGACGCCGACGAGCTGGTGGCCCTGCTGCGCTGCGTGGTGGCAAACGCCCAGACTCTGAACGGCACCGACTCCATTCAGGGCCTGTTCTCCCGTGAGGACAACAACAATCAGCGCCGGGTGGATATGTTCCGGTTCTGCGGCACCCTGTTCGGCGTCCGGGGCCTGGAGTCCCGTCAGGAATACCTGTATGTTGGCGCTGACGGAAAGCTCCATGACGCCCGGGGCGAAAAGGAAACCTATGAAGCTCTGGAGCGTATGTACGCCATGACCCAGGAAGGCCTGATTTCCCAGTCCTTTGTGGATATGTCCGAGGAATCCTCCGCCACCATGCTGGAGAACGACCTGGGCTTCATGCACTACGACTACAACCAGACCCAGACCGTTTACAACGCCACCAAGCTCCAGGAGGGCGAAAAATATATGGCGGCCATGGTTCCTGTGGCCCGCTGGTATGACGGCACCTCTGAGGACGGCGTGTACATGCGCTTTACCGAATCCTGGCGGTCCGTCAAGACCGACGGCTGGGGCATCAGCGTTGCCGGTGTGGGCGACGATCAGGACAAGCTCAACGCCTGTCTGAAGCTCATTGACTACGCCTACTCTCCCGAAGGCCAGATCCTCATGTCCTACGGCCCCGACGCCTTCATTAAGACCAATGACGACGGCAGCTATGTCACCTTCAACTTTAATGGTGAGGAAATGCCCGTGATCGCCGACGCCACCTACGAAGAGCTGTGGGAGAAGGCCAGCGGCAACTACACCAACTACGCCCGTCAGTACCTGGGCTCCACCCTGAGCTTTGCCAAGAGCCAGGCCTTTGAGTATCAGTGCACCCATGAGGTGGGCAAGGAAGGCGCCGGCTACATCTCCACCGCCATCGGCCTGGGCACCATCAAGCATCCGGAGCTGGCCGTGACCGAGAACCCCTGGTACACCTCCGTTCCCACCGTGCTGCCCACCACCACCCAGGAGAATGACATGATCAACTCCTACACGGACCTGAAGAATAAGTTCGATCAGAACAAGAGCGGCGCCAACGTGATGGTTGACATCATCGCCTCCGGCTATACCGAGGAGGGCTTGGGCTCCGCCGACGAGGCCGTGACCACCGTGCAGGAAACCTGGTCCGGCAAGCAGTATCTGCAGCTGAAGCAGGACGCTTACGACCGTCTGATTTCCTACTATAACAGCCTGAACGGCTGATTTTCCGGATTCGCGGCACCATATTTCATTCTACAGCTTACCCTCACCGAAACCCGGGGCTTCGCCCCGGGGGTTCGGGAGGGGAACCATCGGGGAGGTCACTATGTATAAAAAACAGTTGGGTTTCCAAAAAATCGCCTGTCTGTTTGCCGTTATCGCGGCAGCTGTCTGCTTTGTCTACTCCCTGGGCATCATCACGGATATCTACGACAGCCTGTACTCCACTATGAGAAATCCCAGTGATCTGACCCAGACGTCCGTTCCCGGCTCCATCATCTACTATGATATGCAGCCGTTCAACAAAACCTTTCTTAGCAGCAGCATCGGGCTGATCCTGCTAGCCGCGGCGCTGTTTCTTACCAATACCAATGTGCGCAGGAAATACTACATCAGCAACTACATTGCCACCGGCGTCTACTGTGTGGCAGCGGTGGCGGTTACCGTTTGGTCCCACATTCAGATTCAGGGCTTCAAGCACCAGTATTTGACCACTGTGGATTTTGAAGCGCTGAAGGAATTCTCCGAAATGTGGAAGACCCCCTATATTGACTCTACCTTCCTGCTGGATCTTCACTATCTGGTGGGCGTCGTGCTGATCCTCTCCGCCGTCGGGTTGATCGTCAACCTGGTGTGGAAGGTGAAGATGATGCGCAGCGAGGAAGCCCTGCTGAAAAGCGGAAAGGAGGCCCTGGCATGACACAGGAAGAACGCGCCATACAGGCGGATCGCATGCGCTTTACCAAGGACAAGCTTTCATCCAACCTGGTGCTCATTGCCATTGTTTTTGACGCCTTGTATTTTGTCAGTTTGTATCAGACGGACATCGGCTCTTATTATTACAACTGGAAGATCGGAGCCTCCGTGGTGTATAACCTTCTGTTCATGCTCGCTGCCTTCCTGGCATCCGAGGGCGTGAAAAGCCGGAAAACCGGCTACACCGGACTGCTGATCTTTCTGGGTGTGATGCAGGTGGTGCGGATCTTCTATCTGCCTACCCAGGCGGCCAAGGACGTTGTCACCGTATCCGGAGTGGAATACCCGGCTATGGAGCGCGGCCAGTACATTTATGTGGTGGTATGCCTGATCATTTCCGCCGTTTGCTGCATCGCGGCCGCGGTGAACAGTTCCATCAACAACCGGCGTCTGGCCCAGCATATGGCCACGCTGGAAAATAAAACCGCATGAGAGGGAGTAAGCTATGGCAGAACTGAGTTTACAGCATTTGGAAAAAGTCTATGACAACAATGTTCAGGCCGTATACGACTTTAATCTCGACGTAAAAGACGGCGAGCTCATCGTTCTGGTCGGTCCCTCCGGCTGCGGAAAGTCCACCACTTTGAGAATGGTCGCGGGTCTGGAAGACATTACCCGTGGCAAAATGCTCCTGGGAGGCAAGGACGTCACCGACGCCCCGGCCAAGGATCGGGACATTGCCATGGTGTTTCAGAACTATGCGCTTTACGGCCATATGACAATCTATGAAAATATGGCTTTTTCCCTGACCCTCCGCAAGGAGGATCCCAATGTGATCCACAAGAAAGTCCTTGCTGCCGCGCAGGTTTTGGGCCTGACCGAGCAGCTGAATAAAAAACCCAACCAGCTTTCCGGCGGCCAGCGTCAGCGGGTAGCCATGGGCCGCTCCATTGTGCGCAACCCCCAGCTGTTCCTGTTTGACGAGCCCCTTTCCAACCTGGACGCCAAGCTTCGCAGCGCCACCCGGCGGGAAATTCTGCTGCTGCATAAGCGGCTGGGAGCCACCATGCTCTACGTGACCCACGACCAGACCGAGGCGCTGACCCTGGCGGACCGGATCGTGTGCATGTCCATGGGCCATGTGCAGCAGATCGGCACTCCTCTGGAGCTGTACGACACCCCGGCGAACCTGTTCGTCGCCAGCTTCATCGGCCTGCCGCCTATGAACTTCATCGACGCCAAGGTGGAAGGAAGCCGTCTGGTCACATCCAAATTTGCCCTGGAGCTGACCGGGGAGGAAAAGCGGCTGCTTACCGCCTACCAGGGCAGGCAGATCGTCCTGGGCTTCCGTCCGGAGAATACCCGTGTGGGCAGCGACTTTGAAATGCAGGTGCTGTCCAATGAGAACCTGGGCATGAACACCCTGGTTCACGGCCATATCGGCGCCGACGGCAAGGGTGAGAAGATCACCTGTAAGCTTGCCGGCTGGTGCAGCTACCGGGCCGGAGATGTGGTGGGTATTTCCATTACCAGAAAGCACTTCTTCGACAAGGAGACCACCAACGCCATCAGAACGGAGGGAAGCGGGAAATGAAAGAAAAGACCAATTTAAGCGCACCGGGCGGCCGCTGCAAGGAGTTCCTCCGCAAGCAGATCGTCAGCTTAAAGCGCAAGCCCTCCACCATTCCCATGGTGATGATGCTCATTACCTTCATCGTCTATTCCTTTAACCTGACCAGCATGTCCGACACCACCGCCAAAATCCAGGGCGTCGGCATGGGCCTGAGCCAGTTCTGCATTATGCTGTTCTCTCTGCTGAGTCTGGTGTGCCTGATGAACGCATTCCCCCGGCGGAAGAAGCCCAATGTGCCCATGATTGCTCTGATGTACGGCATGCTTGCCATCATCGCCTACTGTGACATCCACTACAGAAACGCCATTATGGCGGCTCTGACCCGCGCGGAAAGCCCCATTCAGGTCACGGAATCCACCGCCTACATTGCCGAAGCCTACAACATGCTGGGCACCCACCTGACCCTGATTATGGTCAGTGCCCTGCTGGTGGCGCTGCTACCGCTGTACAGTAAGCTGCTGCGGAAGATCAGCACCTCTGTGGAGGTTTCCGGCAACGAGAACATGGGACAGATCGAACTGGAAGACTAAGCCCCGGAAAGGGGAACCCCTAAAGCAATATGGAACAAAGCAAAAAGAATTATGAACTTAATAGCGAAGCGGTGGCGGACCTGGTTCGGGAGGAGACCCCGGAATATTCCCAGGAGGAGCTGAACAAATACCGGTCGCAAAGAAAGATCAAGCTGCCGGAGCTGGCGAAGGTGCTGCTGATCAAAGCCTGGTTTGCCGGGGCGGTGTGCTACTTCATCCTCTGGGGCCTGGGGTTCTACCTGGGCGGGATCATCGACATCCTGTTCGTCCTGGGCGTTGCGCTGGGTATGGTCACGGATCTGCTGACCAACAATGTGATCCGGTTTATTGAAAAGACCCCGGAGGCCAACGCGCCGCTGCTGATGATCCGGGGCAAGGGCGTGGGCCGGTTTTTCCTGAATGTAGTCTATGGTCTGGTGATCGTGATCTGTGTGTATCTGCTTTACAATGTGATCAATTTGACCATCAATACCATCACAGGCAACCCGGACGCCGTGCCCCTGGGGGTGGAGCCGGTGCTGTTCGGAACCTTCTGCATGGGATTTGATCTGCTGTTTGTGCGACTCAGGAATTTTCTCGACCGGATCCTCCGGGAGACCCGGGAGAAGCTTCGCCCTCAGAGCCGTAAGTGAAATAAGGAGTGTGGGAATATGGCTTACTTGACCCTGAATGGAATCAATAAAATCTACCCCAACGGTTACCACGCGGTCCATGACTTCAGCCTGGAGATCGAAAAAGGGGAGTTCATCGTATTCGTGGGATCCTCCGGCTGCGGAAAATCCACCACCTTGCGGATGATCGCGGGCTTGGAGAACATCAGCTCCGGCGAGATGCTGATCAATGGGGTTCGGGCCAATGAAATGGGCCCCCGGGAGCGGGAAGTGGCGATGGTGTTCCAGAGCTACGCCCTGTACCCCCAGATGACGGTGTACGACAACCTGGGCTTCGGCCTGACGCTCCAGGGCGTGGACGAGGATGTGATCGACAAGAAGGTCAGGGAAGTGGCGGGCATTCTGGGCCTGACCGACTACTTAGACCGGATGCCCCGGGCGCTGTCCGGCGGCCAGCGCCAGAGAGTGGCGGTAGGCCGGGCCATTATCCGGAAGGTGGGCATATTCCTCATGGACGAGCCCCTTTCAAACCTGGACGCCAAGCAGCGTGTGACCATGCGCTCGGAGATTGCCCAGATCCACCGGCAGACCGGCGCTACCACCATATACGTCACCCATGACCAGGTGGAGGCCATGACCCTGGCGGATCGGATCGTCATTATGAAGGACGGCTACATCCAGCAGGTGGGCACCCCCAAGGAGCTGTACTTTGAGCCCGTCAATCTGTTCGTGGCCGGGTTTATCGGCGAGCCTCCTATGAACTTCATCCGCACCACCGTCCGGGGCGGCAAGGCGAACATGGCCGGGGTTACCTATGACCTGAGCCCCAACCTGAACAAGGCCGCCGAATATGAGGGCAAGGATGTGTACTTCGGCTTCCGGCCCGAGGACGTCCTCCTGGGCAAGCAGGAAGGGTGCTACCAGTTCCAGGCGGACGTGGAGCTGACGGAAATGCTGGGAGACAACACCAACGTCTACGTGAATATGCCCGACGCCAACGCCATTTTGAAGGTGACGCCTTACGAGGCCCCCAAGATGGACGAGCACATCTGGTTCTCCGTGCCCACAGAACGGACGTATCTGTTCGACGCGGAGACGGAAATGGTCATAAAGTGATCCCAAAGAACGATAGAAGATTTAGACAAAAGAGGAACGAATTGTGAAATTTCATTTGCTTTATACTTCCTCTGTGTCGGCTTGCTTTGAACTGGAAAATACATCCCCGTATTACGCGGAAAAAGCCTTTGACGTAAACGTGAATGGTGCGCCCGCCCTGAAGGGCGTGCGCACCAATGTTTTTTCCCTGTTCGATTTGCAGCCCGGGACAGAGTATTTTGTGGAGGTGGAGGGCCAGACCCTGACCTTCACCACGGAACAGGAGACCGGCTGCGTCAGTGTCCTGTCCTTCGGTGCGGCGGGAGACGGCGTCACCGACGATACCGCCCCCATCCAGGCGGCCATTGATCTGTGCCCCCGGGGCGGCCGGGTGACGGTGCCGGCGGGCACCTATCTGATCCGTCCTTTGGTGCTGAAGTCCCATATGACGCTGCATCTTCAGGCGGGGGCAACGCTGCTGGCGGATCCGGTGGAGGAGCACTATCCCATTTTGCCGGGAGAGATCCCCGACGGCCTTACCGGGGAGATGATCCAGGTCAGCTCCTGGGAGGGCAATCCCTGCCCCTGCCGCCAGAGCATCCTCAGCGCCCACTACGCCTCCGATCTGGCCATTGTAGGCCAGGGAACGCTGGACGGCAACGCCGTAAACGGCGCATGGTGGGTGGATGTAAAGCTGCGCACCATCGGCCGGCCCAAGCTGGTGTTTTTCAACCACTGTGAAAACGTCGCCTTCCACGGGATTTTGGGAAAAAATTCCCCTTGCTGGCATTTTCATCCCTTTTTCTGTAAGCGTGTCCACTTCTACAACATTGCCGTGGAGGCTCCCAAGGACAGCCCCAACACCGACGGCACGGATCCCGAGTCCTGCGATCAGGTGTCCTACATCGGCGTCCGGTTCTCCGTGGGAGACGACGCCATTGCCATCAAGGCGGGAAAGATGTACATGGGCATGAAGTACCAGACCCCGGCAACTCGCCATGTGGTTCGCAACTGCCTGATGGAGTACGCCCATGGGGCCATGGTCTTAGGCAGCGAAATGTCCGGAGGCGTGAAGGATCTGACCGTCTCCCAGTGCTATTTCAAGCACACCGACCGGGGCCTGCGGATCAAGACCCGCCGGGGCCGGGGCAAGTACGCGGTGATCGACGATGTGGAGTTTTCCAACATCCGCATGGACAATGTGATGGTTCCCCTGGTGATGAACATGTACTACTTCTGCGATCCCGACGGTCACGAGGAGATCGTCTGGAGCAAGGAGGCCCATCCTGTGGACGACACCACGCCCTACCTGGGGGCCTTCCGCTTCCGGGATATGGAATGCACCGACTGCGAGTGGGCGGCGGGCTACTTCTACGGCCTGACGGAGCGCCCCATTGAAAGCGTGACCATTGAAAACGTAAGCTTCACCTTTAAGGAGGACGCCTCCGCCGGACGGCCCGCCATGATGGACTATGTGGATCCGGTGCGAAAGCTGGGCCTGTATTTCAATCAGGTGAAGCAGGTACATTTAAAGAACGTTACCATGACCGGCCAGGATGGGGAACCGGTCATCCCGGTGAATGTGGAAAGGGTGGTGCGGACGTGAATCAAATCGAGGCCTATGTGGAACGGATCCTGGGGGAATCCACCCCGGAAAGGCCCCTGTGGAACATTGAAAAGATCAAGGAGGGGAAGATCAACGGCTGGAACTACATCGACGGCTGTATGATGATCGCCCTGCTGAATATGTACCGGATTACCGGTCAGGAAAAGTACTATACCTTCGCCGAACAGTTCCTTGACTACTATGTATTTGAGGACGGCTCCATCCGGGGCTTCCGGGAGGAGGAGTATAACCTGGACAATATCTGCGAGGGAAGAGTGCTCTTTGACGTGTACCGGCTCAGCGGAAAGGAGAAATACCGCCGGGCCATGGAGACGGTCTACGGTCAGCTGAAGCGCCAGCCCCGAACCTGGGAAGGGAGCTTCTGGCACAAGGCCATCTACCCGGATCAGGTGTGGCTGGACGGGCTGTACATGGCCCAGGTGTTCTACTGCCGGTATACCGGGGAACTGGAACAGGGGGCGGGATATGAGGACATCCGCCGCCAGTTCGCCACGGTGCGCAAGCGGATGTACGACCCGGAAACCGGGCTGTACCGCCACGGCTATGACGCCAGCGGCAAGGCCTTCTGGGCAGGGGAAAACGGCTGCTCTCAGAATCCCTGGCTTCGGAGCCTGGGCTGGTTCAGCGCCGCCCTCATCGACGTGTGGGCGGAGGCGGAAGGCCCCGGGGGAGAGGAACTTCGCCGGGAGCTGGAGACCATCGCCGGAGAGCTGGCGAAGAATCTGCTGCCCTACATCGATCAGGAAACCGGCATGCTCTGGCAGGTGCCCAACCAGATCGGCCGGGAGGGGAATTACCCGGAGACCTCCGGCTCCGCCATGGTGGCCTACTTCTACCTGAAGGGCGCCCGGCTGGGGATTTTGGAGCCTGGCTACAGTCAGGTGGGCCGGAATATTTTTGAGAGCATCTGCCGCCGCTACCTGACGGAGCGGAACGGAGAGCTGAATTTGGGGGGCATCTGCCTGGTGGCAGGTCTTGGCCCGGAAAATAACCGCCGCCGGGACGGCACCTATGAATACTACATCTCCGAGCCGGTGGTGGAAAACGACGCCAAGGGTCTGGCCCCCTTCTTAATGTGTTATACGGAATTGCTGCTATCAGAAAAGGAGGAACAACCACAATGAACATGTTTGACTTGACCGGTAAGGTGGCCCTGGTCACCGGCGGCGCCCACTCCATCGGCTTTGCCCTGGGGGTAGGCCTGGCAAAGGCGGGGGCCACCGTGTGCTTCAACTGCTCCAGCGAAGGAAGCCGGGAGCGGGGCGTGAAGGCCTACGCCGACGCCGGAATTCAGGTCCACGGCTATGTGGCGGACGTTACCGACGAGGAAGCGGTGAAGGCCATGGTGGCCAAGATCGAAGAAGAGGTTGGCGTCATTGACATTCTGGTGAACAACGCGGGCGTTATCAAGCGGATCCCCATGACGGACATGAGCGTGGAGGATTTCTCCAAGGTCATTGACGTGGATCTCATCGCACCCTTCATCGTCTCCAAGGCGGTGATCCCGGGCATGATTAAAAAGGGCCACGGCAAGATCATCAACATCTGCTCCATGATGAGCGAGCTGGGCCGGGAGACCGTGTCCGCCTACGCCGCCGCCAAGGGCGGTCTGAAGATGCTCACCAAGAACATCTGCTCGGAGTACGGCGAGGCCAACATCCAGTGCAACGGCATCGGCCCCGGCTACATCGCCACCCAGCAGACCGCCCCCCTGCGGGAGCGGCAGGCGGACGGCAGCCGGCATCCTTTCGATCAGTTCATCATCAGTAAGACCCCGGCAGGCCGCTGGGGCACCACGGAAGACCTGGTTGGCCCCACGGTATTTCTTGCCTCCGACGCGTCCAACTTTGTCAACGGCCACATTCTGTATGTGGACGGTGGCATTCTGGCCTATATCGGCAAGCAGCCGTGATCAAACAAAGGGAGCGCCGGGCTTTTCGGCGCTCCTTTTTGGGTTGGAGAGAAACGATGGAGGGACAGCGATTGGACACAGAGAAATGTCCCCTGGTTCCTCCGGGGAAACATGTCTGTCATCCCGAGCGAAGCGAAGCGGAGTCGAGGGATCTTCGCACTGGACTGCTGCAGGCACTGAAATGGTTCCTGGGGTGGAACCAATGGACGCTTCTCCGCCCGGGAGTGCGTGGATCTCTCGACTCCGCTCGAGATGACATGATTTTTTTCTGCCCAGTATCCATTTAGCCGCCTACGGCCCTTTGCTGCGGACAAAGTGAAGAGTGAAGAAGTGAGGTATTTTCCTTCGGAAAATGGATTTAAATAGACCCTTCCCGATTGCCGCTTTCTTCCCCTGGGGCGCTTTCTTTGGCCTGCTGTCCAAACGCCCGGGGGGACAGGCCGTACTCTCCTTTGAAGGCCCGGTAGAAGCCGGCGTAGTCGTTGAAGCCGCAGGCGCTGTACACCTGGGAGGCGGGCTTTCCCTGGCTCAGCAGCTGGCGGGCAATGAGCAGCCGCTTTTTCTGGATGTACTGATAGACGCTGGTGCCCACCTGGCGGTGGAACTCGTGGCTTAGGTGGTATTTGCTCACAAAGGCTTGCCGGGCCAGGGTGTCCAGGGACAGCTCCTCGGCGTAGTGGAGGTTGATGTAGTTCATGGTCTGTTGGACGGCCCGGCTGCCCCGGCTGTCCTCCTCCACGTGGCAGCCCTGGCGGGACACCAGCCGGTTGATGGTCACCAGCAGCTGGGTCAGCAGGGAGGCGCGGAGCAGGTCGGAACCGTAGTCCTCGCTGTGGCTCTCCTGGGACAGCTGGTACATTAGCTTTTCCAGCTGCGTCCGATCCTCCGGGCTGGGGCGGTACTGGTTGCCGTAGCCCGGACGGTTAGGATCCAGTCCCCGGTGCAGATCCGTCAAGTCTGTGGACAGCCGGGTGATGGTCTGGGGCTCCACCCACAGCACGAATCGCTCGTATACCGACATCTCCGGCCGGATGCACACCTGATGCAGCTCCCGGGGGGAGATCAGCAGCAGATCCCCGGGCATCACCTGAACCAGTTTTCCCTCGATCAGGTAGGTCACGTCCCCGGACAGCAGGAAGTAGATCTCGTAAAAATCGTGGTGATGGAGGGCCACATCCTTCAGGTAGCTGTCCCGCTTGTATTGCAGTTCAAAGTCCGCCCGGCCCATTTGCTGCCGGGGATCGAAGCTTTGGGGCTGCTTTGCCATAGCAGATCCCCTCCTTTTTCCAAGATAAAATTATGATACCCGTTTCCCTGGAAGATGTCAAGAAAACCGGCGCAATAATCACAATGTTTTGTCGCAAAGAACACTATTTTCATGGAAAAACATTGGGCATATAATATAGAAAGCATAGATACACCCGGAATAGAAAAATCTAAATTTGGAGGACGATACATATGGAAAAGCTCAACTATCAGGTACTGAAAAAGGCCGGCTATGACGGCTACATTCTCCCCTCCGCCCCGGAGAAGGTGATGCAGTTCGGCGAAGGCAACTTCCTGCGGGCCTTTGTGGACTACTGGTTTGATCTGGCCAACGAGAAGGCCGGGTGGAACGGCAAGTGCTGCCTGGTGCAGCCCATCGCCCCGGGCCTGGCGAATATGATCAATGAGCAGGAGGGCCTGTACACTCTGTATCTCCGGGGCAGCCAGGCGGGACAGAAGGTGGATGACAAGCGGGTGATCTCTTCCGTATCCCGGTGCCTGAATCCTTACGAGGAAGCGGGCTTTAACGCCATGATGGAGCTGGCGGTCAGCGATGAATTGGAGATCATCGTCTCCAACACCACGGAAGCGGGCATTGTCTACGACCCGGCCTGCGCGCTTTCCGACAAGCCGGCCTCTTCCTTCCCCGGCAAGCTGACCCAGGTGCTGTATCACAGATACCAGGCGGGCAAGAGCGGCCTGCTGATCCTGGCCTGTGAGCTGATCGACAACAACGGCAAGGAGCTGCAAAAGTGCGTCAACCAGTACATCGACCAGTGGCAGCTGGAGGATGGCTTTAGAAATTATGTAAACCAGGCGTGCACCTTCTGCGGCTCCCTGGTGGATCGGATCGTCCCCGGCCGGATTCGGGATCCCCAGGAAGTGGCGGCCCTGGAAGAAAAGCACGGCTACTGTGATCCCCTGCTGGACGTGGGCGAGGTATTCGGCGTGTGGGTCATTGAAGGGGACCCCAAGCTGAACGATGTGCTGCCCTTCAAGAAGGCGGGGCTGGAGGACAAGGTATTCGTCACTCCTGACATGACCCCCTACAAAAAGCGGAAGGTCCGCATCCTCAACGGCGCCCACACCGGCTTCGTCCTGGGAGCCTACCTGGCGGGCTACGACATTGTCCGGGACTGCATGCACGACGAAACCATCCTGGGTTACATGAACAAGATGCTCCTGGAGGAAGTGGTGCCCATTCTGCCCCTGGATCAGGAGGACTGCAAGGCTTTTGCCGCCGCCGTTCAGGATCGGTTCAACAATCCCTTCGTCAACCACGAGCTCATGAGCATCTCCCTGAACTCTACCTCCAAGTGGCGGGCCCGGAACATGCCCTCTTTCTTAGAGTACATCGAAAAGAACGGCAAGCTCCCCAAGTGCCTCACCATGAGCTTCGCCGCCTACATTGCCTTCTTCTCCAATGACATTCAGGAGCTGAACGACAAGGGCCTGGTCTGCCGCCGTCCCAAGGGCAATACCTACGTCTGCTCCGACGACCGGTGGGCCCTGGAATTCTACTGGGAGCACCGGGGTGATTCCGTGGAGGATCTGGTTCACGCTGTGATGACCAACGAGCAGATGTGGGGCCAGGATCTGACCCAGGTGCCCGGCTTCGAGGCAGCCACCGTGGAGAATCTGAAGAAGATCCGTACCGAAGGCGCCCTGGCGGCTTACGCTTCCTGCCTGTAAGGTCCGCTTGGGAGGACAGGAACCAACGGACATTTTAGAGCCCGAAAGTGCCAGGATCTCTCGACTACGCTCGAGATGACAAGAAGGGGAGTGCCACGCAGCCAACCCACAGCCCGGCACACCGAGGCAGGGCGTTGGTTTTGCCGCAAAAAAGATATGTCATCCCGAGCGCAGCGAAGCGGAGTCGAGGGATCTACGCACTTACCGGCTGTAGGCACGCAAATGGTTCCACCGGCGGAAGCAACGGACACTTTTCCGCCCGGGGGTGCGTGGATCTCTGGACTACGCTCGAGATGACAGTGGGGAAGTGCGGAGGAACCAACGACCCCTTCTCCGCCCATAAGTGCCAGGATCTCTCGACTACGCTCGAGATGACAGTGGGGAAGTGCGCAGCAACCAACGAAGCAAGGTGGTTCCTCCGCAGAAAAAAGTCTGTCATCCCGAGCGGAGCAAAGCGAAGTCGAGGGATCCACGCACTTACGGTCAGCAGGCACGCAAATGGTTTCTCCGGCGAAACCAGCGGACATTTTAACGCCCATAAGTGCCAGGATCTCTTGACTACGCTCGAGATGACATGGTTTTTACTGCGTGCCCTTCAACGGCCCCTTCTTCCTCTCGAAAAATGCCAAAATCCCGGGCCGATTACCCATACCTCCCCGAAGGGGGAGCCATTTCATAATCTACAGGAGGCGATTGTATGCCTGATTTGATTCACATTCATCCCAATGACAATGTGGTTGTGGCCCTTCGGCCCATTCCCGCGGGGACGATTTTTGAAGGCGTGACTGCCGCTATTGACATTCCCCAGGGCCATAAGATGGCGCTCAAGCCCCTGACGGCGGGGGAGCAGGTGGTGAAATACGGCTTTCCCATCGGCCACGCCACCGCCTCCATCGCCCCGGGGGACTGGGTTCATACCCACAATATGAAAACCAACCTGTCCGGGGAGATGGAATACACCTACAACCCCAACCTGACCTGGCCGGAGCCTGTGCCCCCCCGGAGTTTCCGGGGCTACCGCCGTTTGGACGGCAAAGTGGGCATCCGCAATGAGATCTGGATCATCCCCACCGTGGGCTGCGTCAACGATGTGGCCAAGGCCCTGGTAAGGGAAAATCAGGATCTGGTCACCGGCTCCATTGACGGCCTGTACACCTTCCCCCATCCCTTCGGCTGCTCCCAGACCGGGGCGGATCACGCGCAGACCCGGAAGCTCCTGGCAGCCCTGACCCGGCATCCCAACGCCGGCGCGGTGCTGGTGCTGAGCCTGGGGTGCGAAAATCTGACCCACGAGCAGTTTGTGGCGGAATTGGGACAGTACGATCCCAACCGGGTGCAATTCCTCACCTGCCAGCAGGTGGAGGACGAGATGGAGGCGGGCCGGGAGGCTTTGTGCCAGTGCGCCGCCTACGCCGCCCAGTTCACCCGCCAGGAGATCCCCGCCTCCGAACTGGTCATCGGCATGAAGTGCGGCGGTTCCGACGGCCTGTCCGGCATCACCGCCAACCCCACCGTGGGCCGGTTCTCGGATATGCTGGTGGCCCAGGGAGGCTCCACGGTGCTCACCGAAGTGCCGGAGATGTTCGGCGCGGAGGGCTTCCTCATGGACCGGTGCGTCAATGAAGAGGTATTCGGCAAGGCGGTGAACATGATTAACGGCTTTAAGGATTACTTCCTCCGCCATGGAGAGGTGGTCTACGAAAACCCCAGCCCCGGCAATAAGGCCGGCGGCATCACCACCCTGGAGGACAAGTCCTGCGGATGCGTCCAGAAGGGCGGCTCGGCCCCCATTGTGGACGTGATCGGCTACGGGGAGCCGGTATGCAAGAAGGGCCTGAACATGCTCTACGGCCCGGGGAACGACCTGGTGTCCTCCACCGCCCTGACCGCCGCCGGGGCCCATATGGTGCTCTTCACCACCGGACGGGGCACCCCCTTCGGCGCCCCCGCACCCACCATGAAGATCGCCACCAACACCCCCCTTGCCACCAAGAAGCAGGGCTGGATCGACTTTAACGCCGGTGTGGTGGCCGACGGCACCCGGACCCTGGAGGAAGCTGCTTCCGATTTGATGGATCTGGTGCTGGAGGTAGCCTCGGGCAAGCAGACCCGGGCGGAGCAGCGGGGATTCCGGGAGATTTCCATTTTCAAAGACGGAGTGGTGCTGTAATGAATAAGATATTCTACATCGGCGACAGCACGGTGCAGAAAAACACCATTGAAACCTATCCCCAAACCGGCATGTCCCAGGTGTTGTCCCTGTACACCCGGGAGGATGTGCTGGTCCTGCCCCACGGGAAAAACGGACGAAGCACCAAGTCTTTTTTGGACGAAGGGCTGTTCCAGCCGGTGGAAGAAGGGATGGGGGAAGGGGACCTGCTGCTGATCCAGTTCGGCCACAACGATGAAAAGACGGATCCTGCCCGGCACACGGAAGCCTTCGGGGATTATCAGGACAATCTCCGGCTGTTTATCCGGGCGGCGGTCAGCAAGGGGGCGTACCCGGTGCTCATCACCCCCATTGCCCGGCGGCTGTTTGAAGGCGGGCTGTTCTGCCCCGGCAGCCATGGGCCTTACCCGGAGGCGGTGCGCCGACTGGGGAAGGAAGAAGGCGTGCCTGTGGCGGATCTGACCGCTTTGACGGAAAAATACCTGGCAAACCTGGGGGACGAGAAGTCGAAGCCCCTGTTTGTCTGGCCGGTGGACAACACCCACTTAAAATATGAAGGGGCGGTTGCCATGGCGGGCTTCTTGGTCCGGGAGCTGGCCCGGATGGGCAGTCCCTACGCCGATTTCCTGCTTCCCGCCTGTAGAAATTGAAATAATTCCTCCGCAGAAAAAAGTCTGTCATCCCCAGCGAAGCGAAGCCCGGGGATCTGCGCACTTACCGGCTGCAGGCGCCCAAACGGTTCCACCGGAGGAACCAATGGACATGTTAGGACTCGAAGGTGTCAGGATCTCTCGGCTGCGCCGGAGATGACAGGGGGAACGGCCCTTTCCCGCCCGGGAGAGCCAAGGGCCTGCCATTATGGCTTTGACCATTTGTTAGTTAATGTGTACTGAACAACGCAAAAGTCCTTGCAAGCCAAGGCTTTCCGGACTTTTTTGCGTTGTTCCGGTGCAAGGTTTTTCCGTCTTTCAGCGAAAAAATCTTGCACCTGTTTGGATGGTGCGGTGCGCCGCACCATCCAAAATACACATTGATACGCGCCTGAATTGAAAAAAACGGTTGGAAAGAGCCGTTTTTTTCAATTTCCCGCCTACAGCGGGGAATAAGCCGCTTTCCTCGGCTTATTCAGCAGGCACTAGTTAGAAGAAAGGCAGCGAAACACTATGGCTTTGATTGCCAAACAGGATGAACAATTTCGGGAATATGCGCTCACCGCGTCGCCTTTGCGGGTGATCTTTACCACCTGCGCGCCGCTGGCTCTGTACCAGTCCTTGCAGGGGATCTTTAAGATCTTTGACGCTTTGATGGCCTCCTACATCGGTTCGGAGGCGGTGTCCGCCGTGTCCGCCATCAGCCAGGTGACCCTGATGGTCACGGCCATCGGTTCCGGCCTGGCGGTGGGCGGCAGCATCAAGATCTCCGAGGCCTACGGCCGCAGGGACTATGACGCGGTGGAGAAGCGGGTGTCCACGGTCTACGCCCTGGCGATTCTGGTGAGCCTGGTGGTGGCGGCGGTGCTCATTCCCCTGGCGGAGCCTTTTTTGCGGCTGCTCCAAACCCCGGAGGATCTGATCCGGGAGGGCGCGGGCTATTTCCGGGTGGAGATCCTCACGCTGGTGATCCAGTTTTTTAACACGGTGTACATTGCCATCGCCCGGTGCCGGGGACAGGCCAAGAAGATTTTGCTTCTGAATCTGGCGGTGATCCTGGTGAAGCTGCTGTTTTCCGCCCTGTTCGTCTACGGCTTCCAGGGGGGCGTGGTGATGATCGCGGTGGCTACCCTCATCAGCCAGGGCTTAATGCTGCTGTTCATCCTGGTATCCATGGCCCGGGATCAGGGGTGCTTCCGGTTCTCCCCCAGAAATGTCCGCATGGACAGGCAGACCCTGGGCCCCATTTCCAACCTTTCCTACCCGGTGACCGCGGAAAAGCTCCTGTTCGCCGCGGGGAAGGTGATGGTCAACGCCATGTCCGGGGTGTACGGGGCCCTGACCGTGGGCGCCCTGGGAATCTCCAACAACATCGGCGGACTGACCACCAACTGGCACGCCGGGTTTACCGACGGAGCCGCCCCGCTGATCAGCCAGAACCGGGGCGCGGGGAAGTACCGGCGGACGCTGCAGCTGTTTTTCTGGCTGCTGATTCTGGATGTGATCATCGGCGCGGTGGGCATCGCCCTGGTATCCTGGGGCCTGCCCTGGCTGGCGGCGGTGTTCGCCCAGTCGAAAAATCAGTTTGACCCGGCGTTCCAGCAGATGATTGTGGATATCCACAGCTGGGAAATGCTGGGCTATGTGACCCTGGGCATCAACTCCGCCACCATGGCCCTGCTCCTGGGCTACGGCAAGACCAAGGCCACGATGATTTTGAATGTGGCCCGGGTATTCGTGTTCCGGGTGCCGGTGCTGTGGCTGCTTCAGAATTTCACGGATATGGGCCCGGAGGCGGTGGGCGTGACCATGATGGTAAGCAACGTATCTACCGGCCTGGCCTCCGCTGCCTTTGCCATCCCCACGGTGGCGAAGATCCGCCGCCTGGTTCGAGAAGAGGAAACCGGGCAGGATACAGAGCCTGCCAAACCATAATATGAAGGAGGAACTGCCATGAAGGCGTTCATGAACGAGGACTTTCTGCTGAAAACGGAAACCGCCGTAAGGCTGTATCACGATCATGGGGAAAAAATGCCCATCATTGACTACCACTGCCATATCAATCCCATGGAGATCTATGAGGACCGGCGTTACGACTCCATCACCCAGGTGTGGCTGGGAGGCGACCATTACAAGTGGCGTGCCATGCGTTCCTGCGGCGTGCCGGAACACTACATCACCGGAGAAGCTTCTGATGAAGAGAAGTTCCAGAAGTGGGGCGAGACCATGCCCAACCTTATCGGCAACCCCCTGTATCACTGGACCCACCTGGAATTAAAGCGGTACTTCGGCATTGACGAGCCTCTGAACGGGGACAATGCCATGGAGATCTACAAAAAGTGCAACGAAATTCTCCGTCAGCCGGATATGTCTGTCCGGGGCATCATCCGCAAGTCCAATGTGAAGCTGATCTGCACCACCGACGACCCGGTGGACGACCTGAAGGCCCATGAGCTGCTGGCGGCCGACAAAACCGCTCCGGCTGTGGTTCTGCCTGCCTTCCGCCCGGACAAGGCCATGCGGGCGGACAAGGAGACCTTCCCCGCCTATGTGGCCCAGCTGGAAAGCGTGGTGGGGTACGCCATCGATACCGTTGCCGATATGCGCAAGGCCCTGCTGGATCGGATCGACTACTTTGAAAAGCACGGCTGCCGGGTATCCGACCACGCCCTGGACTACTGCTTCTGCGTAGAGGCTTCCGAGGAGCAGCTCAACGATATCTTCGCCCGGGCCAAGGCCGGCAAGCCCATTACCTGGGAGGAGCAGCTGGCCTACCATACCGACCTGCTGATCACCGTGGGCAAGGAATACTTTAAGCGGGACTGGGTATGCCAGTACCACTTCGGCTGCCTGCGGAACAACTCCCGGAAGATGTTCCCCAAGTTGGGACCGGACACCGGCTTCGACTCCATGAACGACCAGCCCAACGCGGTAGGCCTGGCCAAGCTGCTGGGTGTTCTGGAAGAGGCAGGGGCCCTTGGCAAGACCATTCTCTACTCTTTGAACCCGGCGGACAACGGCATCATCGGCACCATTATGGGCGCCTTCCAGACGGACAGCGGCATTCCCGGCAAGATTCAGCAGGGCTCCGCCTGGTGGTTCAACGACCACAAGCCGGGCATGGAGGAACAGATGATCAGCCTCATGAGCCTGGGCGCCATGGGCAGCTTCAACGGCATGCTCACCGACTCCCGCTCCTTCCTGAGCTACACCCGCCACGAGTACTTCCGCCGGATCCTGTGCAACCTGTTCGGCCAGCTGGTGGAGGACGGAGAGTACCCCGCGGACATGCAGACCCTGGGGGCCATGGTGGAGAATATCAGCTACTACAATACCCTGCACTACTTCCGCTTTGACGAACTGCTGAAGTAACGGTACGATCCCTATGATAAGACGCGGGCTTGTCCTTTTGGACAAGCCCGCGCTGCCTTCCCCATAGTAAAAGGATCCTGGAAATCTGTGGCATTTGACGGCGGCGGTTCTTTCTGCTATAATCATAGGAAAACGCGGAATCGACCCTCTGGGGCTGGGCCGGGACTTCCGGCTGGGCATTTGCCCATTTGCGATTTTATACGATGATTCATCGCCGTTTGGAGGATATCATATGAGAATGAGAAGAATGCGCAACTTAGAGCCCCGGATGGAGCAATGCGCCGCCTATCGGATCGAACATCCGGAAAAATACAAGGGAGCCTGGCGGGAGTTAATGCCCGGATGCAAGGCGCTGTGGCTGGAGGTGGGCTGCGGCAAAGGCAAGTTCACCGCCGAAACCGCCGCCGCCAATCCGGAAGTGCTGCTGATCGCCGTGGAGCGGTGCCGGGAGGCCATGGTGGTGGCCATGGAAAAGGCCCGGTCTATGGAACTGAGGAATGTATTTTTCATCGATATGGACGCGGTCGGGATCGAGGAGGTATTCGCCCCAGAGGAAATCGACCGGATGTTCATCAATTTTCCCGACCCTTGGCCCCGGAAGAAGAACGCCAAGCGCCGCCTGACCCACCGGGCCTTCCTGGATAAGTACTGCCGGGTGGTGCGCCAGGGGGGAGAGATCCATTTCAAGACCGACAACGCCCCCTTGTTTGTCTATAGCCTGGAGGAGTTCGCCGCCTGCGGCCTGAACGCGAAAAACGTCACCGACGACCTCCACGCCAACGGCCCCGTGGGCATTATGACCGGGTATGAAGAGAAGTTTTATCAGTTGGGCACCCCCATCCACCGGTGCGAGGTGGTGTGCCGTCCCTTCATCCTGCCGCCCCAGGAGAAGAAGCAGGTGGACGCCCTATGACCTACCAAGCGGGAAGCTGTGATGTGGCGGTAATCGGCGCGGGCCACGCGGGGATTGAAGCCGCCCTGGCCGCCGCCCGGATGGGACTGCATACCATTTTGTTTACCATCAACTTAGACGCGGTGGGGAACATGCCCTGCAACCCGGCCATCGGCGGCACCGGCAAGGGCCACCTGGTCCGGGAGCTGGACGCCCTGGGCGGGGAGATGGGCCTGGCGGCGGATCACAGCTGCATCCAGTACCGGATGCTGAACCGGGGCAAAGGCCCCGCCGTCCACTCTCTCCGGGCCCAGGCGGATCGGAGAAAATACCAGCAGTATATGAAGCACGTGCTGGAATTACAGGAAGGGCTGGAACTGAAGCAGGCCCAGGTGGTGGAGATCCTGATGGCCCAAGGGGCGGTCACCGGGGTGCGGACCCAGCTGGGGGCGGTATACGACGCCAAGGCGGTGGTTATCGCCACCGGCACCTATTTGGACAGCACCATCATCACCGGGGAGTCGGTGATCCCCTCCGGGCCCGATGGCATGCACCCAAGCCATGGCCTGGCGGACAATTTACGCTCCCTGGGCCTGTCCCTGCGCCGTTTTAAGACCGGAACGCCCCCCCGGGTGAACCGCCGGTCCATTGACTTTTCCAAAATGGAGTTGCAGCCGGGGGATGAACAGGCGGAGCCCTTCTCCTTCCGCACAGAGCACAAGGTGAACAACTCCGCCGTGTGCTACCTCACCTACACCAACGAGCAGACCCACCGGATCATCCGGGAGAATCTGCACCGCAGTCCCATGTACGACGGCACCATCTCCGGGGTAGGCCCCCGGTACTGTCCCAGCATCGAGACGAAGATCGTCCGCTTCGCGGAAAAGCCAAGGCATCAGCTGTTCATCGAGCCCTGCGGCCTGGACACGGAGGAAATGTACATCCAGGGCTTTTCCAGCAGCCTGCCGGAGGATGTGCAGCTGAAAATGCTCAGAACCATCCCCGGGCTGGAGCAGGCGGAAATGATGCGCCCGGCCTACGCCATAGAGTACGAGTGCATCGACCCCACCCAGCTGCTGCCCACCCTGGAATGTAAGCAGGTTTCCGGCCTGTACGGGGCGGGGCAGTTCAACGGCACCTCCGGCTATGAGGAGGCCGCCGTTCAGGGCCTGGTGGCGGGGGTGAACGCCGCTCTGAAGATCCGGGGGAAAGCCCCTTTGATTCTCACCCGGGACACCAGCTACATCGGCACCCTGATTGACGATTTGGTGACCAAGGGAACGGAAGAGCCCTACCGGATTATGACCAGCCGCTCGGAATACCGGCTGCTCCACCGGCAGGACAACGCGGATCAGCGGCTGACCGCCATCGGCGCGGAAATCGGCCTGGTGTCCCGGGAGCGGCTGCGCCAGGTGGAGGAAAAGTATGAACAGGTTCGCCGGGAGGTAAGCCGGTTGGAGAGCAGCGGCGTCCCGGCCTCTGCAGAACTGAACGCCATGCTGGAAGAAAAGGGCACCGCCCCTGTGGCGGCTTCCGCCCGGCTGGCGGATCTGATCCGGCGGCCCCAGGTGGGCTATGAGGACATTGCCCCCTTTGATAAAGGGCGGCCGGAACTGTCCCGGGCGGTGAGGGAAGAGGTAGAGATCCAGATCAAGTACGCGGGCTATTTGAGCCGCCAGGAAAAGCAGGTGGAGGCCTTCAAAAAGGAGGAGTCCCGGGCCATTCCCGGGGATCTGGACTATGCCGCCATTGCCGGACTGCGCCTGGAGGCCAGGGAAAAGCTCCAGGCTATTCGCCCGGTATCCGTCGGTCAGGCGGGAAGAATCTCCGGCGTCAGCCCGGCGGACATCGCCGTGCTGCTGATCTACTTAGAGCAAACCGGCGGCCGCTGACCGGCGGACACTTCTCCTCTGCTATCTTGAGCGGAGTGCATCGGAGTTGAGGGATCTACGCACTTACGGCAAGCAGGCACCGAAATGGTTTCTCCGCAGAAAAGACCTGTCATCCCGAGCGAAGTCGAAGGATCCACGCACTTAACCGCTGTAGGCACCCAAATGGTTCCACCGGCGGAACTAACGGCCATTTCAGCGCCCGTAAGTGCCAGGATCTCTCGACTGCGCTCGAGATGACAAGATTTTTACTGCGTACCACTCAACGGCCACTTCTCCGTCCGGGAGTGCCGGGATCTCTCCATTGTGCTGGAGATGACTCGGATGGAAAGTGTGGCGGAACCAACGGAGTAGGGCAGTTCCCCCGCAGAAAAGACCTGTCATCCCGAGCGAAGTCGAAGGATCCACGCACTTAACCGCTGTAGGCACCCAAATGGTTCCACCGGCGGAACCAACGGACATTTTAGCGCCCGAAAGTGCCAGGATCTCTCGACTGCGCTCGAGATGACAAGATTTTTACTGCATGCCATTCAACGGCCCCTTCTCCAACCGTAAGTGCCAACATCTCTCCACTGGGCCGGAGAGGACAAGGGCAAAGTGGGGCGGGGCAACCGGCCGATTGGGGGATGCCTGTCCGGTCATAAAACGCCGCCTCCCGGCATATACTTCCGGGAGGTGATTGTTTTGCCTATTGTGAAAACCAACGTGCCCATGACCGCCGGGCTTTGCCATGATACCATTCTGGCTCTGGCCCAGCGCTACCCGGCTATGTCCGTCCGGGAACTGACCACCTCCGCTTTTGGACAGCCGGTGGAGGCCTTGTCCATGGGGGAGGGGGAGCGGAAGGTGCTGTTTACCGCCGCCCACCACGCCAATGAGTGGATCACCACCCCGGTGATTCTGAAATTCATGGAGGAACTGGCCCAGGCGGCGGAGGACGACGGCAGGCTCTACGGGGTATCGGCCCGAACCATTCTCCGGGCCGCCTCCATTTACACCGTGCCCATGGTGAACCCGGACGGGGTGGATCTGGTGACGGGAGGCATCCAGCCCGGATCGTTGGCCTATGTCACCGCCCAGACCCTGGCCGCCAATTATCCCCAGATCCCCTTTCCCGATGGATGGAAGGCCAATCTGCTGGGGGTGGATCTGAATTTGCAGTACCCCGCCGGATGGCTTCAGGCCCGGGAGATCAAGTTCGCCCAGGGCTTTACCAAGCCGGGGCCTCGGGACTATGTGGGCAGGGCCCCCTTGAATCAGCGGGAGTCCATCGCCCTGGCGGCCTATACGGAGGAACTGGATCCGGCCCTGATGCTGGCCTACCACACCCAGGGGGAGGTAATCTACTGGCAGTTTCAGGACTACCAAGTACCGGGGGCCCGGGCGCTGGGAGAGGAATTCGCCCGGGCCAGCGGCTACACCCTGGCGGACACCCCGTATGAATCCAGCTTCGCTGGGTACAAGGACTGGTTCATCCAGACCTTCCGACGGCCGGGGTACACCATCGAGGCGGGCGCCGGGGAGAACCCGCTGCCCATCGATCAGTTTGACGAGATCTACCGGGACAATCTGGGGATCCTGGTCACAGCCGCCCTGGGACTGCCGGAGTAAGGGCCGCCTTTTCTTCCGGAAAAAAGAAACGGCGTTGTCTCAAAAGGAAGCTTTGAGACAACGCCGTTTTTTGGGGGTTATTCTTTGTTTTCCGGCGGGGCGGCCTTTTTGGCTTTTCTGGCCTTCCGCCACTTTCTGAGCAGCACGACGATCACGGTCAGGATGCCCCCGTAGACCAGGATGTAGGGGGACGCCACGATGATCCACACCACAATGTCCAGCAGGCTTTCGCCCAGGCCCTTGACGCTGTCCACAAAGCCCCCGCTGATCCGCTCCCACAAGGTGGGCTCTTCCACCGGGGTGTACTCCTGGACCTCTTCAATATCCAGGTAGATGGTGGCGTAGTCGATCTGGTTGTCGTAGAGCTTCAGCTGGGAGCCGTAGTTTTCCAGCTCGTAGCGAACCTCTGTCAGCCGGGCTTCGATCTCCAGCAGATCCGCCATGGTCTCCGCCTGCTCCATCAGCTCCAGCAGCCGCTGTTCCTCGGTTTCCAGGGCTTCCACCCGGGTCTCGGTGGAGGTGTAGTTCAGGGTCACGTCCTCCAGTGACTTGTTGTGGGAGACCACGTTGGCCAGGCCCTCCACCTCCTGGGTGAAGGAATCCACGTCCTCCGCCGGGATCCGCACAGTCAGGCTGGCGCTGCGGTAGCGGCGGGAGGCGTAGGCGCTGCCGTTATGGATGCTCTGATCCTCCACATAGCCGTTTAAGGCGGCGATCTGCTCGTCCAGGGAGGCCAGCAGGGCATCCAGATCCTCGGTCTCCGCGCTCATGTTCACGGTGACGATCCACTTCCGGTTTTCCGGAAGGGCGGTGGAGCCGGAGCCCGCGCCGCTTTCGGTCAGGCTGTTTTCAGCCAGGGAGTCCTGGGCTACGGCCATTTCTTCCGGAGCGGCGGCCACCATGTCCTTGGTGACGCCGCTGTCCGCGCCGCAGCCGGTGAGCAGGCCCAGCGTCAGGCACAGGGTGAGAAGCAAGCTTATCAAAGGTTTCTTTTTCATAGGGTATCCCTCCTTCATCTATCATACTCGCCATTTTTTCAGGCTGGTTGCAGAAAACAGGAAAATATTTGTTTCAAATTTACTATACCATGGTTTTTCCCCACAGGCAAGGCCCTCTTTCTTCCCACCGGGAAAAAGGGTTGCATGAACGCTTCTTTTTCGGTATAATGATAAATACGAACGGAGGTAGAAAATAAATGGCCAAGCTCTACTTTAAGTACGGCGCTATGGGCTCCAGCAAAACCGCCCAGGCTCTGATTGCCAAGTACAACTATGAAGAAAACGACCTGCGGGTCTGGATCCTCAAGCCCAGCGCCGACGCCCGGGACGGGGAGAAAATCCTGCGCAGCCGGATCGGGCTGGAGTCTCCAGTGGAGGTGATCGCTCCGGATGTGGATATGTACCGGCTGTTTCAGGACACCCAGGAGGGCCGCTGCGATGTGATTATCGTGGACGAGTGCCAGTTCCTGACGGAAGATCAGATCGACCAGCTGCGGGCCATCGTCAACGATTACAACGTTCCGGTGATGTGCTTCGGCCTGCGCACGGACTTTCAGACCCGGCTCTTCCCCGGCAGCCGCCGGCTCATGGAGGTGGCGGACACCATCCAGGAGATCAAAACCATCTGCGACTGCGGGGCCAAGGCCACGGTGAACGCCCGGATCGACGGGGACGGCCATATCATCACCGAAGGGGCCCAGGTGGTGCTGGGGGGCAATGACAGCTATATCGCCATGTGCCACAAGTGCTATGTCCGGGGCATCCGGGAACACAAGGTCATCCGCCTGCACGGCCAGCGGTGACCGCCACACTTTTGATTAGGAGAAACGCTATGGACATCCAGGAAATTCTCGCCAAGTGCGACCACACTCTGTTAACCCAGACCGCCACCTGGCGGGACATCCAAGCCCTCTGTGACGACGGGATGAAGTACCGCACCGCTTCCGTGTGCATTCCCGCCTCCTTTGTAAAGCAGGCCAAGGCTTATGTGGGGGACAAGCTTCCCATCTGCACGGTCATCGGCTTCCCCAACGGCTACGATACCACTGCCGCCAAGTGCTTCATGGCCTCCGATGCGGTGGAAAACGGGGCCGACGAGATCGACATGGTCATCAACATCGGCTGGGCCAAGGAAGGGAAATGGGAAGACATCACCGGGGAGATCGCCGCCGTGAAGGCCGCCTGTAAGGGAAAGCTCTTAAAGGTTATCATCGAGACCTGCCTGCTCACCGACGAGGAAAAGATCCATCTGTGCAAATGCGTCAGCGACTCCGGGGCAGACTATATCAAGACCTCCACCGGCTTCTCCACCGCCGGGGCCACCTTCCATGACGTGGAACTGTTTGCCAAGCACGTGGCCCCCCATGTAAAGATCAAGGCGGCGGGGGGCATTTCCTCCCTGGAGGATGGGGAAACCTTCCTCCGTCTGGGGGCCAGCCGCTTGGGCACCTCCCGGATCGTCAAGCTTGCCAAGGCTATGGAGCGCCCTGAGGGGAAGTAATCGGTAATAGTGAATAGTGAAGAAGTGAGGTATTTTTCTTCGAAAAATGGATTTGAAAATGGGAAATACCGTGTTTTTAAATCATTCCCGAAGGGAATACCACAACTTATTCACTCTTCACTCTTCACTCTGCCACGCCTTCCGGCGGAGAACCGTCCGTTGATTAAGCCGCGCTTCCCCCCTCTGTCATCCCGAGCGAAGCGAAGCGGAGTCGAGAGATCTACGCACTGGGAGCTGTAGGCATGCAGGTGGTTGCGGTCGTGGAAAGAGTAAGGAAGGAGCCGCGGGGAAGTGCTAACCATTCACCGGCGTGCATTCCGTTTGTGGGTGCGTGGATCTCTCGGCTGCGCTCGAGATGACACATCTTTTTTGCGGCACAGCCAATGTCCTGCCTGGGTATACCGGGCGGTTGGTTAAGCCGCGCTTCCCATCCCCATCTGCCTAAGGGACCTTTCCAATCCCACCCCATATATCAATCATGAAACAGGAGGAAAATGTTATGTTAACCACTCCCACCCCTCATATTTCCGCCAAGCCCGGGGACTTCGGCAAAACTGTTTTAATGCCCGGCGATCCTCTGCGTTCTCAGTTCATCGCCCAGAACTTCCTGGAAAACCCGGTGCTGGTAAACAACGTCCGGGGCGTCCAGGGCTACACCGGCACCTACAAGGGCGTGAAGGTGTCCGTCATGGCCTCCGGCATGGGCATGCCCGCCATCGGCATCTACTCCCACGAGCTGTATAACGGCTACGGCGTGGAGAACATCATCCGGGTGGGCTCCGCCGGTTCCATCCAGGAGCACATCAACCTGTATGACCTGGTCATTGCCCAGGGGGCCTGCACCGACTCCAACTTCGCCAACCAATTCCACCTTCCCGGTACCTTCGCCCCCATCGCCTCCTGGGAGCTGCTGAAAGCGGCGGTCCAGGCGGCGGAGGACAATGGGGCGGTGTACCATGTGGGCAACGTGAATTCCTCCGACGTGTTCTACGGCGACCATGTGGGCGTGCCCGAGGGCCTGGACAGCGTGTACGGACTGAAGAAGATGGGGGTCATGGCCCTGGAAATGGAGGCCGCCGCCCTGTATATGAACGCCGCCCGGTACGGAAAGCGGGCGTTGTGCATCTGCACCATCTCCGACCACGTGCTCAAAGGGGTGGAGACCACCTCCCAGGAGCGACAGACCGCCTTTACCACCATGATGAAGGTGGCCCTGGACGTGGCGGCGGCTATGGAAGGGAAGTAAGACCATGAAGCGGATCTTTCTCATCGTTCTGGACTCCTTCGGCATCGGGGCCATGCCCGACGCGCCTTCCTTCGGGGATGTGGGGGTGAACACCCTGGCCTCCTGCGCCGCCTCCCCCGAGCTGCACATTCCCAATATGATCGCCGCGGGCCTGGGGAACATTGACGGGGTTACCTGTCTGCCCAAGACGGATGCCCCCGCCGGGGCCGTTGCCCGGCTGAAGGAAGCTTCCATGGGCAAGGATACCACCATCGGCCATTGGGAGATCGCGGGCATCGTCTCCCCCAACCCCTTGCCCACCTATCCGGAGGGCTTCCCTCCCCAGGTGCTGGAGGAATTTGAACGGCTCACCGGCCGGGGCTGGCTGTGCAACAAGCCCTATTCCGGCACCGCGGTGATCCGGGATTACGGCCAAGCCCAGATGGAAACGGGGAAGTGGATCGTCTACACCTCCGCCGACTCCGTGTTCCAGGTGGCGGCCCACGAGGAAGTGATCCCCCTGGAAGAGCTCTATGACGCCTGCCGCAAGGCCCGGAAGCTTCTGCAGGGCGAGCACGGCGTGGGCCGGGTCATCGCCCGCCCCTATGTGGGGGATCCGGCCAGGGGCTTTACCCGCACCGCCCGCCGCCACGACTACTCCCTGGAGCCGCCCAAGGAGACCATGCTGGACGCCATCAAGGCGGCGGGAAAAGACAGCATTGCCGTGGGCAAGATTCATGACATCTTCGCGGGCCGGGGGGACACGGAATTTGTATTCAACCAGTCCAACTTAGACGGCATGGCCCACGCGGATCACTATTTGGACAGGGGCTTTACCGGCCTTTGCTTTGTGAACCTGGTGGACTTTGACATGGTCTACGGCCACCGGCGAAACGTGGACGGCTACGCCAAAGCCCTGTCGGAGTTTGACGATTGGCTGGGAGCCTTCCTGCCCAAGCTGGGGCCGGAGGATCTGGTGATGATCACCGCCGACCACGGCTGCGACCCGGGCTACACCGCCACCACGGATCACACCCGGGAGTATGTGCCCCTGCTGATCCTGGGCAAGCAGGTGCGGCCCGGGAACCTGGGCACCCGGGAAAGCTTTGCCGACATTGCCGCCACGGTGACGGACCTGCTAAGGGTGGACTTTGACACCCCGGGCCGCAGCTTTGCCCGGGAGATTCTTGGCAAGGAGGAAGGATTATGACCCCTGAAAAACTGGCGGAACTTGCGAAGGAAGCCATGACCCACGCCTATGTGCCCTACTCCGGCTACCAGGTGGGCGCGGCCCTGCTGTGCGCCGACGGTACGGTTTACCAGGGCTGCAACATTGAAAACGCCGCCTACGGCCCCACCAACTGCGCCGAGCGCACCGCCTTTTTCAAAGCGGTGTACGACGGCCACCGGGACTTTGTCTCCATTGCCGTGTGCGGGGGCAAGGGGGGGCATATCACCGGGGCTTTTCCTCCCTGCGGGGTGTGCCGCCAGGTGATGCGGGAATTCTGCGGGGACGATTTTCTCATCTACATGATCGATGAGAAGGGCTATGAAACCTACACCCTGGCCCAGATCCTGCCCTACAGTTTCTCCCCACAAAAACACATGGGCATGTAGGGTGAACTTTTTCTTAAAAAAAGCCGACTATGACGGTTTTTCCCAGATTAGCTGTTGATTTTTTGTCGGAAATATGCGACAATAATAAAGGTGCGTAAGCGCGCCAAAAGAATTACTATGGAGGAATGAAATCATGAAGAAGATTCTGGCTCTGCTGCTGGCTCTGACCATGGTGGCGTCCCTGGCCGCCTGCGGCTCCGGCGACACCCCCGAGACCACTGCCGCCGCTGTTGAGACCACCGAGTCCGTCGCGGAAGAGACCACCGCTCCCGCCGGGGAAGAGCCCCAGGTTGCTGTGGAGTACAAGGTTGCTATGATCACCGACTACGGCGACATCACCGACCAGTCCTTCAACCAGACCACCTATGAGGCCTGCAAGGAGTACTGCGATGCCAACAATGTTACCTTCACCTACTACAAGCCCGCCGGTGACTCCACCGCTGAGCGCGTGGCCATGGTGGACGCCGCTGTTGCCGATGGCTACAACATCATTGTGATGCCTGGTTACGCCTTTGGCGAGACCCTGGTGGAAGTCACTCCCATGTACCCGGATGTGAAGTTCGTGGCTCTGGACGTGGCGGAAGGCGAAGGCGGCTTTGCCCCTACGGAGAACGTTTACTCCGCCGTTTATCAGGAAGAGCTGTGCGGCTACATGGCCGGTTACGCCGCTGTGAAGCTGGGCTACAAGCACCTGGGCTTCCTGGGCGGCATGGCTGTCCCCGCTGTTCAGCGCTTCGGCCACGGCTACCTGCAGGGCATTGACGCCGCTGCTGCTGAACTGGGCATTACCGAAGAAGTTGTGGTTGAGTACGTTTACGGCAACCAGTTCTTTGGCGACGCCGACATCACCGCAGTGATGGACACCTGGTACGGCGAGAAAGAGGTGGAAGTTGTATTCGCCTGCGGCGGCGGCATCTACACCTCCGCTGCGGAAGCCGCTCAGAAGGTTGGCGGTAAGGTCATCGGCGTTGACGTTGACCAGAGCGCCATCATCGACGGTCAGTACGGCGAAGGCATGACCGTGACCTCCGCTATGAAGGGTCTGGCTCCCACAGTCAAGACCGTTCTGGCCGAGATCATTGAGAACGACAACTGGGCCGCCTACTCCGGCAAGATCGAGAGCCTGGGCCTGGTTTCCGCCAACCCTGACGAGAACTATGTTCAGATCCCCACCGCCACCACCCAGTTCAGCGATTCCTTCACTGTGGAGGACTACACCGCTCTGGTTGGCGCTATGCTGGACGGCACGATTACCGTGTCCAACGACATTTCCGCTCTGCCCGCCACCACTGTGACGGTGAACGAGTATCCCGCCATCAAGGGTTAATTCCCTCAGAACGCGGAAAAATCCTGTGCCCCTGCGCCGTAAGGCGCAGGGGCTTTTGCTCGCTTCCGTGTAAAATGTAAAATTTATTTTGCAATGTGCGCGGGGATATGGTATACTATACCCATATCAATATGCTGGGAAAGAGCGGGCTTTCCCTGAATGAAGGAGGTATGGCAATTGGAACAGTATGCAGTTGAGATGCTGCACATTACCAAGCGCTTTCCCGGTATCATTGCCAACGACGACATCACGCTCCAGCTCAAAAAAGGAGAGATTCACGCCCTCCTGGGAGAAAACGGCGCGGGCAAATCCACGCTGATGAGCGTTTTGTTTGGGTTGTATCAGCCGGAAGCAGGGGAGATCCATATGGATGGCAGGAAGGTGGAGATCCGAAATCCCAACGACGCCAACGCCTTGGGCATCGGCATGGTGCATCAGCATTTCAAGCTGGTGGAGTGCTTCTCGGTGCTGGACAACATCATTCTGGGCGTTGAGCCTTGTAACCACGGCTTCCTGAACAAGGCCCAGGCCCGGGAAAAGGTTCAGACGATTTCGGAGCGCTACGGCCTTTATGTGGATCTGGATGCCAAGGTGGAGGATATCACCGTAGGCATGCAGCAGCGTACCGAGATTTTGAAGATGCTCTATCGGGAGAACGAGATCCTGATCTTTGATGAGCCTACGGCAGTTCTGACGCCCCAGGAAATCGCCGAGCTGATGCAGATCATGCGCAATCTGGCAGCGGAAGGGAAGAGCATCCTGTTCATCTCCCACAAGCTGGCGGAGATCATGGAAGTCTCCGACCGGTGCACCGTTCTGCGCAAGGGCAAGTATATCGGCACGGTCAATACCTCCGAAACCTCCGCCCAGGAGCTCTCCCGGATGATGGTAGGCCGGGACGTCAAGACCGTGGTGGATAAAGAGCAGGTTGAAACCGGCGATGTGATTCTGGATGTGCAGGACATTTGTGTAGCCGCCCACCACCACAAAAAGGACGCGGTGAACCATGTCAGCTTTCAGGTTCACGGCGGCGAGATCGTCTGCATCGCGGGCATTGACGGCAACGGTCAGACGGAGCTGGTCTACGGGCTGAGCGGTCTGGAGCCGCTGCAAAGCGGCAAGGTCTATCTGCGGGGCCGGGACATTACCAAGATGTCCATTCGCAAGCGCTCCAACCTGGGTATGAGCCATATCCCCGAGGACCGGCACAAGCACGGCTTGGTGCTGGATTATACCCTGGAGGACAATCTGATCTTACAGCGCTACTATGAGCCGGAGTTTACCAGCAAGGCCGGATTCCTTCGGCGTAAAAATATCCGCTCTTACGCGGAGCGGCTCATTGCCTCCAACGATATCCGAAGCGGTCAGGGCGCTGTCACAAAGGCGCGGAGCATGTCCGGCGGCAACCAGCAGAAGGCCATCATCGCCCGGGAAATCGACAAGGATCCCCAGCTGCTCATTGCCGTCCAGCCCACCCGGGGCCTGGATGTGGGCGCCATCGAGTATGTGCACAAGCAGCTGGTAGCCCAGCGGGACTCCGGAAAAGGGGTGCTCCTGGTTTCCCTGGAACTGGATGAAGTGATGAACGTATCCGACCGAATTCTGGTGATGTTCGAGGGGCAGATCGTGGGCGAATTTGATCCCGCCAACGTTACCGTGGAAGAACTAGGCTTGTACATGGCAGGCGCAAAGAGGGAGGACCGGCAATGAAACAAAATAACCTGTTGAAAAACAGCAGCGTCCAATCCTTGATCGCCTCCCTGATGTGTATTATTGTCGGTTTGCTCGTGGGTTATTTGGTGCTTCTGATCATCAATGCCGAGGGCGCCTGGGAAGCCATCACTACCATCGTCAAGAACTTTTTCTACTATCCCAGCGGGCCTGCCAAGCTTAAGTATCTGGGCAATACCTTGGTAAAGACCGCCCCCTTGCTGATGTGTTCTCTCAGCGTGCTGTTTGCCAATAAGACCGGCCTGTTCAACATCGGTGTTGCCGGGCAGTATGTGGTAGGCGCCGGCGCCTGCCTGTATATGGCGCTTGCGCTTCAAATGCCCTGGTGGGCTTGCCTGCTGGGGGCCATCGCGGCCGGCGCGCTGCTGGGAGCCGTGTCCGGCGCGCTGAAAACCCTGTTTAACGTCAATGAAGTTATCTCCTGCATCATGTTCAACTGGATCAGCCTGTACGGCGTCAATATGCTTCTGACGCAGGTGAAGGAAACCGCTTCCCCCTATACCCAGAATCTGAAAACCGCCGCTCCCCAGGCAATGCTCCCCGATATGGGCTTGGGAACCTTCTTCAGCAACAACCAGTATGTGACCATCGCCATCCCCTTGTCTGTGGTGGTCGCGGTGCTGATCTGGATTCTGCTGGAAAAGACCAAGCTGGGCTATGAGCTGAAAGCCACCGGCAGCAACAAGCACGCGGCGAAGTACGCCGGTATGAAGGAGAATCGGAACATCATCCTGACCATGGCCATTGCTGGCGGTTTGGCAGGCATGGCCGCCGCCTTGCTGTACCTGACCGGTTATGAGCAGTGGTCCTGCTCCCAGTCGAACATTCCGGGCATGGGCTTCAACGGCATTGCCGCCGCGTTCCTGGGGGGACTTCATCCCATCGGCTCTATCTTCTCCTCTTACTTTATCCAGCACATCACCGCCGGCGGCGCTTATGTGGACAAGGCCGTATACTGCGCTCAGGTCTCGGACTTCATCTGTTCGCTGATCATCTATCTGTGCGGCTTCGTGCTGTTTGTTAAGAGCGCGATGAACCGCTCCATTGCCAAGCGCGAGGAAAAAGCCGCATCCCACACCAAAGAAGAAGGAGGGGACAAGTAATGCTGCTTCTGATACAGTATACGTTGATTTTTGCCTCCGTCCTCATGCTGGTGGCGCTGGGCGGCTGCTTCTCTGAACGCAGCGGCGTGATCAACATCGGCCTGGAAGGCATCATGGTTATGGGCGCTTTGGGCGGCGCGCTGACAATGCGCTATCTGCCTGACGGCACCCCGGAGATCGTCATGGTGCTGGCGGTGGTTCTGGCCGCCGCCCTGGTGGGCGCCCTGTATTCCCTGCTGCTGGCCGTGGCCGCGGTGAATTTCAACGCGGATCAGACCATCGTCGGTACTGCCATGAACCTGCTGGGCACCGCCGCCGCTACGGTCATCATCAAGGCGCTGAACACCGCTGCCGACCCCAACAATGTCTCCGCGACCATCCAATATGTGGACCAGAAGAAGGCCTTCTATTTCAACATTGGCTCTATGGAGTTGAGCTGGTTTATGCTCATTGCCCTGGTGCTGCTGGCGGCCAGCCATATCGTCCTGTATAAAACCCGTTTTGGTCTGCGGCTGATGGCCTGCGGCGAGCATCCCCAGGCGGCGGACTCTGTGGGCATCAACGTCTACAAGATGCGCTACGCGGGCGTGCTCATTTCCGGTATCCTGGGCGGTTTGGGCGGCATTGTGTATATTACCTCCGGCGTCTCCGAATGGAAGTTCGAAAACGGCGTGGCGGGCTTTGGCTTCCTGGCGCTGGCGGTTATGATCTTCGGTCAGTGGAATCCCATTCGGATCGCCGCGGCCGCTCTGCTGTTCGGTATGCTCCGGGCCCTGTCCAATGTGTACGTGGCCTTTGACTTCCTGGGAAATCTGAATATTCCGGGCACGGTGTACAACATGCTGCCCTATATCATTTCCCTGGTGGTGCTCATCTTCACTTCCAGGAACTCCCGGGCCCCCAAGGCCGAGGGCATCCCCTACGACAAAGGCTCCCGGTGAGATTCCACCCTATGACAGCCCCCGCCAAAGGCTGGGGGCTGTCTTGACTTCCTTTGGGAACTATGCTATACTGAACGCAATCGGGTTCTTTCCCGGAATGAACATAAGGAGGATTATTTCCATGGCCAATAAGTATGCGGGCACTCAAACCGAAAAGAATCTGGAGGCCGCCTTCGCGGGGGAATCCCAGGCCCGGAACAAGTATACCTATTACGCTTCCAAGGCGAAAAAGGAGGGCTTTGAGCAGATTGCGGCCCTGTTCCTCAAGACTGCGGACAACGAAAAAGAGCACGCCAAAATGTGGTTTAAGGAGATGCACGGCATCGGCTCCACCGCGGAGAATCTGCTGGACGCGGCAGAGGGAGAAAACTACGAGTGGACGGATATGTACGAGGGCTTCGCCAAAACCGCCGAGGAAGAGGGTTTCCCGGAGCTGGCGAGAAAGTTCCGTTTGGTGGCGGCCATTGAGAAGCACCACGAGGAGCGCTACCGGGCTCTGCTGCACAATGTGGAAACCGCCCAGGTCTTTGCCAAGAGCGAAGTAAAGGTGTGGGAGTGCCGCAACTGCGGTCACATCGTGGTAGGCACCAAGGCCCCGGAGATCTGCCCCACCTGTGACCATCCCCAGAGCTACTTCGAGGTGCGGGAAGTCAACTATTGATCGTCCCACAGAAAGAAAACAAAGCCGTGACCGTATTTTTCGGCCACGGCTTTTGCCATCCGCCTATAAAAGCGCCCCGGACGAAGAAGTGAGCGTTGATTCCCCCGCGCTTCCCCTATGTGTCATCTCGAGCGAAGTCGAGAGATCCACGCACTTCCGGGCCCTGAAATGTCCGTTGAATGGCACGCAGAAAAAAACTGTCATCTCGAGCGGAGTCGAGAGATCCACGCACTCCCGAGTCCTGAAATGTCCGCTGGCTAAGCTGCAGAAACAATTTGTGTGCCTGCTTATGGTAAGTGCGTAGATCCCTCGACTCCGCTGCGCTGCGCTCGGGATGACAAACTTTTTTTGCGCAGAATCCATTTCAGTGCCTACTGGCCGTGGGTGCGTGGATCCCTCGACTCCGCTTCGCTCCAGATGACAGAAAGGGGAAAGTGTCCAGGAACCAACGGACGTTTTCCCGCGCGTAAGTGGGAGGATCTCTCGACTGCGATGGAGATGACAGACGGCGCAGGTAAAAAAACATGACCGGGAGAACCCCGGTCATGCTTCGTTGGATCCTGTTTACACCATAGCGGCGGTGATGATGGCCATTTTGTAAACCTCGTCCGCGTTGCAGCCCCGGGACAGGTCGTTGATGGGCGCGGCCAGACCCTGCAGGATGGGGCCGTAGGCTTCGAAGCCGCCCAGACGCTGGGCAATCTTGTAGCCGATGTTGCCCGCTTCGATGGTGGGGAAGATGAAGGTGTTGGCGTAGCCCGCCACGGGAGAGCCGGGGAACTTCAGCTGGCCAACCTCGGGAGCCACGGCGGCGTCGAACTGCATCTCGCCGTCGATCATCAGCTCGGGGGCCATTTCCTTGGCTACGATGGTGGCGTCGTGGCTCAGCTTCACCGTGCCGCCCTTGCCGGAGCCGTTGGTGGAGAAGCTCAGCATGGCCACCTTGGGATCGATGCCGAATACCTTAGCGGTGTTGGCGGTCTCGATGGCCACCTCCGCCAGCTTCTGGGCGGCGGACAAGGTTACGTTGCCCTCCTTGTCCACGGAGTCCTCATAGCTCAAGTTAATGGCGCAGTCGCCCATGGCCAGCTTTTCCTCTCCCCGCACCAGGATGAAGCAGGAGGAAACCAGGTGGGCGCCCTTCCTGGTTTTCACCAGCTGCAGAGCGGGACGAACGGTGTCGGCGGTGGAGTAAGTAGCGCCGCCCAGCAGGGAGTCGGCGTAGCCCATCTTCACCAGCATGGTGCCGAAGTAGTTACCCTTGCTTAAGGCCGCCCGGCAGTCCTCGGCGGACATCTTGCCCTTGCGAAGCTCCACCATCTTTTCCACCATGGCGTCCATTTCCGGATAGGTCAGAGGGTCGATGATCTCCACGCCCTGGATGTTGAAGCCCCCCTTGGCGGCGTTGGCCTTCACCTGCTCCACATTGCCGATGAGAATGGGAGTCAGGAAGCCGCCCTCAACCAGCCGGGCGGTGGCCTCCAGGATCCGGGCGTCATGACCCTCGGTAAACACGATCTTTCTGGGATTTGCCTTCAGAGTTTCGATCATAGCGTTGAACATGGGAATCATTCCTCCATTATTCGGGTGAATACCCGTAATTTTACAACCTAATTATACCGCACATCCCATCCGGGCGCAAGCCCTTTTTCCGCCGGGGCGGCTATTTTCTGTGCCCGGGCCCGGAAAAAATGGAATGATGGGAATTTTTTGTGGATTCTGATGAAAAACATTTCCAAAACCCTGAATTTCTACTTGCCATTTGTGAATAATTCCTGTATAATACAAGAAAGTATGGCAATGGGAGGCGATGGCCCTTGGGTGAACGAATCGCGATCCTTTCCGGAAAAGGGGGCACGGGAAAGACTTCCGTCTGTGCCGGCCTGGCTGTCGCTCTGGCCCGGGAGAGGAAGCGGGTGCTGTGCGTGGACTGTGATGTGGGCCTTCGAAACCTGGACATTTCCCTGGGGGTCCAGGATGGGGCGGCCCTGTCCTTCCTGGAGGTGGCCCGGGGCCAGTATCCTCTGGACAAGGCCATTCGGCATCCCCAGTTTCCCAAGCTGTCCTTCCTCACCGCTCCCATGAACTGCACCGCCGACCAGATCGACCCGGCCCTGCTTACAGCGCTTCTGGATCAGGCCCAGGGAGAATTTGACTACATCCTCCTGGACGCCCCGGCGGGTGTGGGCGCGGGCTTCCGGCTGGTCGCCCAGGCGGCCCGGCGGTTCCTGCTGGTCACCGGCCCCGGCCCCGCCGCGGTGCGGGACGCGGCCCGGGTGGGGGAGCTTTTGGAGCTGATGGGAAGAAATAATGTCCGCCTGATCGTCAACCGGGTGGACAAGTCCATGCTCCGTGCCGTCCGGCTCACCATCGACGATGTGATGGACACCGCCGGACTTGCCCTGACAGGCATCGTCCCGGAGGATCCCAACGTACCCCTGGCCAGTTCCTTCGGCCAGTGCCTGAGCCTGTACGCCCCCCGCTGCCCCGCAGCCCGGGCCTACAGAAGGATCGCCCGGCGGCTTCAGGGATACTATGAACCCATCCCCTTGCGATAAGGTTACTTTATATAAAGGAGTGTGCGCTGTGAATATTGCGTTTTTGGCCCATGATAAGAAAAAGGAATTGATGGTGCAATTCTGCACCGCCTATAAGAGCGTTTTGATGAAGCACAACCTGTTTGCCACAGCCACCACCGGACGGCTCATCAAGGACAACACCGGGTTGCCCATCACTCTGCTGCTTTCCCATAAGCAGGGCGGCCATCAGCAGATCAACGCCCGCATCGCCTACAACGAAATTGACCTGGTGCTTTTGTTCACCGATCCCAACACCACCGAGCCCTGGGACGACAGCCAGATGATCGAAACCATCCGCCACTGCGACAAGCACAATGTGCCCATTGCCACCAACCTGGCCTCGGCGGAAATGCTCATCATGGGCTTGCAGCGGGGCGATCTGGATTGGCGGGAAATGCTTCGATCCAAGCCTCGCTTCTGATACGGTTTCTTGATGAAAGTATTTCACTTTCATCAAGAAGGCATCGCCTTACGGCATTGCCGAATCTGTGATTTTCGAAATGGAAAATCACATGTTCCCGTTTCATAGGATTCTCTAATGAAAATGAGAGTAAGAGAAAACCAAAAGGGGAGCGGGGAGGCGTGACCGCCTTCTCACTCCGCCCTTTTTATGCTGTGATATATTGGAGGATAATATGGAAATTATCAAGCCCCGGACATTGTCCGGCTTTATGGAGCTGCTACCCGGCAAGCAGATCCGATTTGAAAAAATGGCGGAGATCCTCCGCCAGACCTACGCTTCCTACGGCTTCGCCCCTCTGGACACCCCCGCTATCGAGGACGCCCAGATCCTGCTGGCCAAGGGCGGCGGGGAGACGGAGAAGCAGATCTACCGCTTTACCAAGGGGGACAGCGACCTGGCCCTCCGGTTCGACCTGACGGTGCCCCTGGCAAAATATGTGGCGCTCCACTATAACGACCTGGCCTTCCCCTTCCGCCGGTTCCAGATCAGCAAGGTCTACCGGGGAGAGCGGGCCCAGCGGGGCCGGTTCCGGGAGTTCTACCAGGCGGACATTGACGTGATCGGCGACGGCAAGCTGGACATTCTCAACGAGGCGGAGATCCCCGCCATCATCTATAAGGTGTTCCGGGGCTTCGGCCTGACCCGGTTCCAGATCCGGGTGAACAATCGGAAGGTGCTGAGCGGCTTCTACGCCATGCTGGGCCTGGAGGAAAAGAGCGGCGACATTATGCGCACCGTGGACAAGCTGGAGAAGATCGGCGCGGAAAAGGTGAAGGCTCTGCTGATGGAGGAAGGGTTGGAGGAAGCCCAGGCGGAGGAAGTTCTCCGGTTCACCGCCATACGGGGCACCAACGCCCAGGTCATCGCCGCTCTGGAAGGCTATACCGGGAAGAACGAACTGTTCGACCAGGGCCTGGAGGAGCTGAAGGCGGTGACGAAAAACCTGGCGGCCTTCGGGGTGCCGGAAAGCAACTTCGCCGTGGACCTGACCATCGCCCGGGGCCTGGACTACTACACCGGCACGGTGTATGAGACGGCGCTGCTGGATTATCCGGAGATCGGCTCTGTCTGTTCCGGCGGCCGGTATGACAACCTGGCGGGCTACTACATTGAAAAAGCGCTGCCCGGCGTGGGCATTTCCATCGGCCTGACCCGGCTGTTCTACGTGCTGGACGAGCAAGGCCTGCTGAATCCCCAGCTGCCCTGCGCCCCGGCGGACGCACTGGTACTGCCCATGACCGCCGATCCCGCCCCGGCCATCGCCCTGGCGGAAACCCTGAGAAGCGGGGGACTGCGGGTGCAGCTGTACTGCGAGAATAAGAAGTTCAAGCAGAAAATGGCCTACGCCAACAAGCTGGAGGTGCCCTTCGCCGTCCTGCTGGGAGAGGATGAAATCCGGGAAAACCTCTGCTCCGTGAAGAACATGACCACCGGCGAGCAGGTGAAGCTGCCCCCCCGGGAGGCGGCGGATTACATCCGGGCAGCCCTGGAACGGGAAAACGGCCCGGTGATTTTGGAAGCGCAGGCATAAACCACCCGGGATACCAATAAACTGCCAAGGGGCTGACTTTTTGAAGTCAGCCCCTTCCGGGTTTTAGGAGATGGGGACATATCGATAGACGGGGATGGTGGGGTTGCCCGCATCGTCCAGCTCCCAGCCGTCGTAATAAACCAAGGACTCTGCCTGCTCCAGATCCACCATGCCTTGGAAGGTTGTGCTTTCTACGAAATAGATCAGGCCCTCCAGATCCTGGTAGCCCTCTCCGGCCGGGTGGCACTGGATCATGGTGCCGTCTTTGAGCTGTATGCCGGCCAGGCCGGGGGACAGAGATTCCAGAGTTTCCCAGCCGTGCCAGTAGGTGTCCGTTTGGTACAGGGTCTTGATGGTAACCTGGCCGATCTCCGCTTCCAGTAAGGTCACATTGTCCGAAAGACGCACATTGGGTTCGATCCGAATGGCGCTGTCCGAGCCTTCCAGAACCCAGCGCAGATCCCAGCTTCCCTCCACCATTTTGTCAGAGGTGGACGCGGCCTTGCCTGTATCGGTGGTGGTGCCGAAGCCGGTAAAGTGCAGCTGGATCTCCTTCCCCAGATTCACGCCGGAGGTGTCCTGGAAGTAGTAGAAGAGCACCAGCTCTAGAGAGCCGTCCTCTTTCACGTAGCGGCCCTTCTGCCAGCCGTCCTGGTTTTCTTCCACCGCCGTGCCGTCTCCGTAGACCCATTCTCCGTCTAGGTTTCTGGTAATTCCATCGTCAAATTCCGCGGTGCGGCTGACCCAGAAGTGTTCCTCCCCGTCCAGGGTGGCGGGGACTTCCATCCACACATTGGGGCGGACGCCGTAATCTTCCTCCGGGGTGAAGCCCTCTACCCGCAGGACAATCTGAGCCTTGCTTTGATCCACGATGCTCTGAACCAGGGATACGGTGATCCCCTGGTCGGTGGCGGTGAGTACGCTGCCGCCGTCAGAGGCGCTGTCCTCGTACAGAACGGACAGGCCGCTTTTTTGGGCCTGCTGTTTCGCGTCCTCCGAGGGATTGTACCGCTTCTGCATGGAATCGGACCAGCGGGAAAATACCGCCGCGCCCATGAATACGGTCATGGCGGTCACAACGGCGGCGATCAGCAGCAGCTTGCGATATTTTCGGCCGCCCTTTTGCCGGGAGGGAGATTCTTCGCCTTTTTCCGGGAAGGCGTCAAATTCCGATTCTTCAATATACCCATGGTCAATATAACTCAGACCGGTCAGCAGCTTCTTTCCGTTCATAGATAGATTTCCTCCTACAATATAGTTACGGTTATAGACACGGCTGGCTGCTGTGCCTATAACCGTAACTATTCAGATCATCATATCCATTGTGGTGGGCATGGCCGCCGGCTGCATCCCTATTGTGGGCTACAATATGGGAGCGGAAAAGAAGGACCGGGTCAGCCGCCTGTTCACCCTGCTGCTGGTCTCCGAGACGCTGGTGGGCCTGGTGGGCTTTGTGCTGGCGGAGTTCTTCCCGGAGCAGCTGATCGCCATTTTCGGCACCGCCGGGGAGAGCCAATACTACACCCAGTTTGCCATTCGGGCCTTCCGGATTTATTTGTGCATGATCGTCCTGGCCTGTGTGAATAAGGTCTGCTTTATTTTCCTGCAAGCCATGGGCAAGGCGGCCCAATCCACCGTCCTGTCCATGATCCGGGAGGTGGTGTTCGGCGTGGGCTTCGCTCTGCTGCTGCCCCGGTTCTTCGGTCTGGACGGGGTCCTGCTGTCCATGCCGGTCTCCGACGTGCTCACCTCCCTGGTGGCCCTGGTGCTCATCCGCAGCTCCTACCGCACCCTGAACGCCCCGGCATAAGCCGCGGCAGCCCTGGTTTTTTCCCGGCGGAAAAAGTTTTGCTTGCATTTTTGCCGAAAGTGTACTATACTAGCAAAACAAGCCGGTGTGTTGGAATGGTAGACGAGGCGGACTCAAAATCTACTTCGTAGAATGTTGGGTGACCTGGTAAAACCCTTGATAAATCGGCGCTTTCACAACTTCATATTTTCATTTGGTTTTAATATCCCTCCCGCACATCCCTCCAAAATCTGAGATGTGCGGGACACAAGGGAAATTAAAATATAAATGCCGGTGTGTCGGAATTGGCAGACGACCGCGACTCAAAATCGTGTGGAGAAATCCGTGTGGGTTCGAGTCCCACCACCGGCACCAGAATTTTCAGCCCTGAGCTTTACGGTTCAGGGCTTTTCTATTGCCCAATGGTCTGTACTCCAGTGTTCTCCGGGTAGAACGCCAGGATCGCATTCGCAGAAGAAACCTTGCTGCTGTAATCCAGATGGGTGTAGATGTTGGAAGTCGTTCCAATATCACTGTGCCCCAGCCATTCCTGGATTTCCTTCAAGCTGACGCCATTTGCGTAAAGCAGGCTGGC
>CALWXR010000015.1 GCA_944385535.1 uncultured Oscillospiraceae bacterium | reverse complement strand
TAATAACCCCCTATTATCATCTGAGGTTATTATAGCACAATATTCTGATTTATGAAAGATTTAGATTTAACAAAGCATTAGTATATCTTTTCTCTATGCCGCTGTCAAGTTTGGGGGAAAAGAAAACATAAGGAATCGGTCAAAAGGGGGAAGCGTTATCGGGTCGGACGTAAGAGATCCTCAGTCTGGGGCTGCAAATTGCGGTACTGCCGGGGAGAAATACAGTATTCTCGCTTAAAGGCCCGGTAGAAGGAGGAATAGTCGGTAAAGCCGGACTGGACGGCCACATCCTCCATAGGCAGATTTTGAAGGATCAACGACTTGGCGGCGATCAGCCGCCGCTGGGTCACGTAGCGATAGAAGCTGACGTTCATTTTCTTCTGAAAGGTATGGGTGATGGTGCTTTCGCTCACATAGAATGCCTGGGCTACCTGGGACAGGCTGATCCGCTGGGCATAGTGGCCTTCCACATAGGCTATGACCTGCTCCAGCAGCTCCGGCTTTTCCGCGTTCAGAGGCTTGGCGCTCTGATCGATGCCAATGCGATGCAGATGGGATAATATGGTCAAGGTATTTCCTACCACCATTATCTCCCAGCCCGGCTCTTTGGCGCTCGCCTCCCTGACTCCGGTTCGGAAAAGCTCCTGCAGAAATTCCCACCGGGTGTCGGCGGTTCGGATCAGCTCCGGTTGAAGCTTAGCTCCCAGCAGCAGATCAGGGGTAATCTTCCAGAGCAGTTCCATAAATTCCGGGTTGATCCACACCACATCCCGCTTGTAAGGTTCCTTCATATTCTCCGGCAGCAGGGGACGGTGACTGGTTCCCGGGGGGATCAGAATAATGTCTCCCTTTTCCAGCAGATAACGCCGGGAACCCAAAAGGTATCCCGCGCCGCAGGTGTTGTTGCAGCACAGAATCTCATAAAAGGTATGGCTGTGAAACTGTACCATTGTATTGGAGAAGCTGATATCCTGATGGGTGTTCACATACAGCGAGTCCATTTCCAGCTCTTGATAGATAGCGCCGGGTTCATACCCTATTTTTCGCAGACGGTCGTTTAAATCGATTTGATCCAATTCGCTTTTCATAGGTAGGCTTCGCATAATTTTGAATATTTCGGAAGCTTTCACAAATATCAACTCCTCCATTTGTTGATTTTGTTAAAAGTATATCATGAAATTGCCGGATTTGCAATAGAGAATGCAAAAATCGCAATTTTAATTGCATGCTATGTTTGTTAAAATATAAACGGAAAAAAACGGGGGAGAAAACCCGTAAAAAAGAAACGGAGGAAACAAAAAATGGCAAACAAAACCGCCGCATCCCAAAGCGGTCTGACCATGAAGCATAAGATCGGTTATGCAATGGGAGACCTGGGCGGATGCATGACCTTCGCCCTGATGGGCTCCATGGTTACCCGCTACTACACCAATGTTTTGCATGTCAACACCGCCGTTCTGGCTACTCTGCTGGTCATCTGGAACATCTGGGACGCAGTCAACGATCCCCTGATGGGCATCTTGATGGACAAAATGTATGCCAAGAGCAAAAATCCCAAGGGCAAGTTCCGCCCCTGGCTGCTGCGGGTAGCGCCCCTGTTGTGCATTACCGCCATCGGCTTCTGGACGGTGCCCACCTTCTTTGAAGGCGCAGCTATGCTGGCTGTGCTGTTCGTGTGCAAGATCCTGTACGAGGCCTGCTACACCATGTTCAACATCCCCATGGGCTCGTTGCTCGGCGCCATGGCCAACAACGACGGCGAGCGCTCCACGCTGTCCTCCGCCCGTGGCTTTGGCTCCCTGATCGGCAATATGCTGCCCCTGATGATCCTGCCCCAGCTGCTGGCAAAGTACGGCGATACCTCCTTTGCCTTTGGCATGGGCGCCGCCATCTGCGCGGTAATCGGCTTCGTGTTCTGCCTGCTCCACTACTTCTGGACGGAGGAGCGGAACCTGGCGGTCGTGGAGGCGGCCGGCAGCGGCTCCGGCGGCATGAAAGTCTCTGACATCTTTGACCTGTTCCGGAAAAACCGGGCGTTCCTGGCGCTGATCATCCACGGCATCTGCATCTGCACCCAGCAGTATGTGGCCTCCACCCTGGGCTCCTACATGTACGGCGATGTGCTGGGAGATATCGGCATTATGAGCACCCAGAGCGCTTTCAGCATGGTGCTGAGCCTGGGCACTCTGGCGCTGTGCCCCGTGGTCAGCAAGAAGATTGGTCTGGAAAAAATGGTTCGCGCCTGTCTGCTCCTGGGCTCCGCTCTGTATCTGGGCCTGTACGCTGCGGTGATGACCATGGATATTCCCGCCGCCGTTTACATGGTGTGGAGCTCTTTTGCCAGCGGTTTCTGCAGCGTGTCCATCTTCATGCAGTGGGGCCTGGTGGCTACGGTTACCGACTACAACGAGTACATCTCCGGCAAGCGGGCAGAGGGTACCATCTACGGTGTGTTTAACCTGTCCCGCCGCATCGGACAGACCATTGGCAATTCCGCCGCGGTTCTGGCTCTGGGTTGGATCGGCTATCAGGCCGGCGCCGCTACCCAGAGCGCCGCCACCATCACCGGCATCAAGACCTTGTGCCTGGTGATTCCCGCCATCGCTCTGATCGGCTCCTGGGTTGCGTTCAAGTTCGTTTGGAACATCACCCCGGAGATCCGCGCGGAGCTGACCGCCCGGAAGGCTCAGAAGTAAAACATACCTGACCTCCCCCGGCGGATACTCGCCGGGGGAATTTGGTAATTCCCACTTGAAATCAAAGGAGAATCGGATATGCGTACACGAATTTTAGGTAAAATGCTTAACAGCGAGGTTCAGGAATACCTGAGCCGCAACGATATTATCTTGGTACCCGTGGGCACCACGGAAATGCACGGTGGCTTCCCCCTGGACTGCGAGACGGTGATCTCCGAGGCTTACTGCCTGAAAATGGCGGAAAGCTGCGACGGTCTGGTGCTTACAGGACTGCCCTACTTTTACGCGGGCGCTACCGGCTCCGGACGGGGCACGGTGCAGGTGTCCGTCCGGCAGGGCATCGACTATCTGGGCGCCCTGGCCCGCAGCCTGCTGCGCCAGGGCTTTAAGCGACAGATCTACCTCAGCTTCCACGGACCTGCCCACATGACCATCTGCCCCATGATCCGGGACTTTTACGATGAGACCGGCGTTCCCATTTTGTACATGGACTGCATGATGCAGGTAGGGAAGAATAAGGATTTGCTGAAAAACTTCATGGCGGACTTTCACAACATTACTGTGGGCGCTTACAAGATCATGAACCGGCTGGAGGATGTGCCCTTTGTTACCGGCTACGACCACAAGGAGCCCCAGTCCTGCGCCCAGTTTAACGATCTGTTCAGTCTGGGCTATCAGAGCGCCGCCGTGGGCTACTGCTTCGGAGAAAACGGCGACCATATGGCTACCCCGGATATTCCTGATGAAAAGACCCGGCAGGAGATGGCGGATATCGGCGCGGAGCTTATTGAAAAAATGGTACAGCGGATGGATATGCCTCACGTGGTGGAGCAGCTACGGAAGCTGGAGGAATACGGCCTGGAGAACGAAAAGAAGTACCCCTGGATGATGTCCGCCTGGAACCGGAACCATTGATTCCGAGAACAAGGAACCGTCTATGGAATACATGATTAATACCCCCTGCGGCCCCGTCCAGGGCAGCGCGGGGCGGGTAACCGGGGTGGCTGCTTATAAAGGCATCCGCTATGCCGTTGCCGGACGCTGGGAGTATCCCAAGCCGGTGACCGGCTGGGAGGGGATTTATGACGCCACGGCCTATGGACATTGCTCCTACCAGCCCAGGGCCTTCTATAATGAAGCGGATGTGCCGGAAAAGGCCTTTTACTACAACGAGTTTCGAAAAGGGGAGCGCTATTCCTACAGCGAGGACTGCTTGTTTCTAAACGTCTTTACCCCGGACACCGCCAAGGAAGGGGATCGGCTGCCGGTACTTGTATACATCCACGGCGGCGGCTTTACCGGCGGATGCGGGCACGAAAAGCACTTTGACTGCCCCATCTGGCCCGCGAAAGGCGTGATCGGCGTGACCGTCAACTACCGGCTGGGGCCTCTTGGCTTTGCCTGTCTGCCGGAGCTGAAGCAGGAGGCGGGGATTACCGGCAACTACGGATTGTATGACCAGCTGGCCGCCTTGAAGTGGGTAAAGAACAATATCTCCGCTTTTGGGGGAGACCCGGAAAACATCACCATCATGGGCCAGAGCGCCGGAGCCATGAGCGTTCAGCAGCATGCCTTAAGCCCTCTGACCGAGGGACTGTTTCACAAGGCGGTGATGAGCAGCGGCGGCGGTGTTACCAAGATGATCAGCCCCGCCCTTCCGGAGAAAAACTACGATTTCTGGCACGCGGTCATGGAGCAGGCGGGATGCCTGACCTTGAACCAATTCCGGGAACTGCCTGCGCAGGAGTTGTTTGCCGCCTGGCAGGCGGTGAAGAAGAACCAGATGATGGGCGGCTGCAGTCCGGTGCTGGACGGACGGTTCATCGTTGGCAGCGGGACGGAGCTGCTGGCTCAGGGAAAACAGAAAAAGATCCCCTATCTGTGCGGCACCACCAGTCATGACGTGATGCCTCCCATGCTGTTCCACATGGCGAAAAAATGGTGCGCCGCCCAGGAAAAGTATAGCTACGCCTGGTTCTTTGACCGGAAGCTGCCGGGAGACAACTGCGGCGCATGGCATTCCAGCGACCTGTGGTACTGGTTCGGCACCCTGGAAAACTGCTGGCGTCCCATGACCGAAAAGGATCAGATTCTCAGCAGTCAAATGACCGACTATCTGACCAACTTCTGTAAGTACGGCGATCCCAACGGCGCGGGCCTCACCGTCTGGCTGCCTATGACCAAGGGGCAGGGTAAGGTTCTGCGCTTGGGAGAGGGAGCTACCCGCATGGGCGCTGTGAATATGGCAAAGCTGGGCTACACCATGCTCACCAACAAAGCGGTGGGCGAATAACGAGATAACACCCCGGATTTTGGGACATTGCCCAAGGATCCGGGGTGCTTCTTTAATTTTTTCTTAGGAATCTTGCGGCTGAAATAAAGCTGTGCTATGATGGCTCCAATGAGAAAACATAGGAGGAGCGGATATGAAACGCTGGAGAACCGTCTGCCTGGTGGCGCTGGCTGTGCTGGTGAGCCTTACCGGCTGCGGAGAATGGGATGGATTCCGGGAAACGCTGACGCAGACGATATCGGCGGAAGAGACCTCTTTGCCTCAGCCTTTACCGGCGGAAGAGACCACCATGCCGGAGTCTATTCCGGTGCTCACCTTAAAGCGTGAGCCGGAAAACATCTGCGTGATGCTGCGCCCCACGGATGTGGTGGTGGAAGGGGAGGACTGCCGCTACTATACTCCAGAGGATCAGGAAGTTTGGCTGGCGGCCTATGAGGCGGCGATAGAAGCGGCGGATCCTGAGCGGCGTTGGCAGGAGGGGGACAGCGGTTCCGGCATCTTCCTGTTTTATCAGGAGGAATGGTGGGAGCTTCTGGCCTGCGGCGACTTGGTAGGGCGGGGCCGGATTTCCGCGGCGGACTGCAAGGAACTGACCGTCCTGATCCGACAGGCGGTAGAGAATTTGGGTATGGAGCAGCCGGTGCGGCCCAGTCAGCTCCAGGGGATCCGCAGCGCCACCCTGGACTGGAACGGGAAACATACCCTTACCGACCCGGAGAAGCTTTCCCGGTTGGAGCAGTGGCTTACCGGTTCCTGGGAGCTGCACGGCGGCGCGCAGTGCTGGTTTACCGCCAGGCTGACCCTGGAACTGGAAAATGGACAATGGAAAACCATCGCCATGGCTACGGACAACTGCGCCACCTGGCTCAGCGAGGGGGTGTTCTACCAGTATGACTGGTCGGGAAATGAAGAATTCTATGCCCTGTTCACAGAGCCGACGCAGGAAGCTGCGCCCATGGAATATACCCCGGAAGGGTCAGATATGGTTATGGTGCGAGTGTCGGATCACATTCCCGGCATTCTCCAGGAGCTGCGCTACGCCACGGAGGATAACTTTACCGGCCAGGTGATCTATGACTTTACCGAGGCCTATCTTCGCTATGGGACACTGGAGAAGCTTCAGAAGGTCCAGCAGGAACTGGAGGAGCAAGGCCTGGGGCTGAAGATCTGGGACGGCTTCCGGCCGGTAAGCGCCCAGTTCCGGCTGTGGGAGGTATATCCAGACGCCAGCTATGTGGCCGATCCCAACAAAGGCTACAGCAATCACAGCCGGGGCAATACGGTGGACGTGACTTTGGTGGACGCCCAGGGAAATGCGCTGCCCATGCCCACGGACTTTGATGACTTTACTCATCTGGCGGATCGGGACTACTCGGACGTGGAGGAACAGGCGGCGGACAACGCCCGGCTTCTTCAGCAGACCATGGAAAAATACGGCTTTGAAGGGTACTACAATGAGTGGTGGCACTTTACCGATGAAGAGAAATACCCGGTGGAGGAATCCTTCCGGCCGGTGGCGGCGGGGGAATATGCGGCGGATTGTCAGGAGTTCATCACCCTGCGCACCCAGCCGGACACCGGGGCCCGGGCCATTACCAAAATCTTAAAGGACGAGCGTTTTACCCGGCTGGCAGTCTCCGGGGACTTTGCCTATGTGGATTATCAGGGGATGCGGGGGTATGTGCTGGAAAGCTATATCCGGCCGCTGGGGTAAAACAGGTGGAGCGTGGTAAAAATAGGCTTGGAAAACGGAAACCATGCCGTCTTGATCTGCTTGACAGTATATAGCAAACATGCTATATTGAAGGGGGCATTGCTGTGAACGAAGGCTTTTTTCAGGCGCTGTCCAATCCCTACCGAAGGGAGATCATCAAGCTGCTTCGGTGGAAGAATCTCAGCGCCGGTGAGATTGTGGAACACTTTGACATTGCCCAGCCGTCCATATCCCGCCATCTGGATGTGCTGAAAAAGGCGGAGATCGTGACCTGTGAGCGCAAAGGCAATCAGATCATCTACTCGCTGAATCTGTCGGCGGTGGAGGAGATGTTCCTCTATTTGACGGAACTGTTTGACTATCCGAATACACAGGAGGTGCTGCCCAATGAAAGAGCGTAGGCTGCGGCTTACCCTGGGGGCGCTGTCCGGGCTGGCGGTGGTGCTTGCCATTGCCATGGGCGGCGGGATTTCGTCCATGGCGCCGGTCCTGTTGTGCGCTCTGGCGTCTGTGGTTATTCTATTCCGGCATCTTCCGGAGCTGTCCAATGTATCGGCCGAGAATCCCAAAGTGAAAACCCTACGGTTTGTCACGGCGCTGAACCTGATCGCCGTGGCGGGGCTGGTGGCATTCGGCGCCCTATTGGAGTACGGTGTGATTCAGCTTTCTCCCTGGCAGCAAACCTTGGTTCTGCCGGTTCTGTTTGGGTCGCTGATTCTGATTTTTGGAAACGCGGCGACCAAGATCCCCTTTAACCGCTACACCGGGCTGCGTCTGCCCTGGACCGTGCGGGATGAAGAAGCCTGGATCGCCGCCCACCGGTGTCTGGGCTATCTGTCCATTCCCTGCGGGATCTTGTGCTTTGGGGGTGTTGGGAATCTGAAGGCTTCCGTGTATATCCCCATGGCGGCGCTGGGGATATGGATTCTGGTCCCGGCGGCGCTGTCGGGCGTTGTGTTCTGCCGAAAATGGCGTCCTAAAAAGTGATCCGGGTTCCGTGGGGAGGAAGCGCGCCGATAAAAACGAAGATGCCGCCCGGGTGGGCGGCATATAAACTGTCGAAAAGTAAGTTTGCGCATAGCGGTTTACAGATAGGCACCGCGCCAAAGCCTCCCTTGTGCAAAGGGAGGTGTCGCGGCGTAAGCCGTGACGGAGGGATTGTTGCGGTAAAATGATACCTTTTTGCCCTAAGTTCGGCGAATACCTACTGCCTGCCGCACAATCCCTCAGGCACAAATCAGAGATTTGTGCCAGCTCCCTTGTGTAAAGGGAGCCATGGGCGCTGCCGCGCCAGAGCATATTTTAACACGCTGAGGCCTTGCCTTACAGTTCCAATTCTCCCATATTCACTTCTTCGCCGGTTTCGGCGATCTGGGTCATAACCCCGTCCCGGAGCAGATACCCTTCTCCCCGAAGAAGCAGGCAGGTTTCGTCCTGGTAGAAGTAGCTGCCGTCAGGCAGGGCAAAAAAGGTATTTCCGAAGCTGTCCGGGTAGGTGATGTCCTCAAACAACCGGATTCCGTCCAGGATGCTATCTTTGCACTTCTGGTAATGGGGCAGGATGTTTACGCCGGTCAGACCCAGGCCGGGCAGGAACCGGGGGAAGTCCGGACTGGACTCTCCTTCCTCCTCCGGCTGGACGTAGACGGTATCGGCACAGTTCATGGAACCGGCGCTGATGCCCATGACCACCCCTTCAAATCCTTCCAGGGCTTCCCGCAGACGGATGTTTTGGAAAAATTCGTTCTGAGTGGGTACGTGGCCCCCAGCCAGGACGAGGAGGTCGCTGTCACAAATCAGCGCTTCCGCCAGATCGCCGTTCTCTCCGTCCAGCACGTGAAATTGGCTGAAGAAAATCCCGGAAGAAGCGAAGGCGCAGATCACATCGGCGGCGAACCGGCAGGTCAGATCCCGCCGCCAGGGGTCGGAGCAGACAAACAGCAGACGGCCCAGTGGGGGCAGGGCCTCCCGGATGGCGTCCACAAAGCCGTTGGCGTTGCTGAGAAGGGGGCCGTCCCCGTTTTCCACAAAGGGGCTGCTGGTAATAAACAAGGTCATAAAATCCCTCCGTTCAGGAAAGGCTGACGCCGGGGAAGTACTCCTCTGCAAAGTCCACCTTTTCTACCTGGAAGGATCTGCCGTTCAGGTAGTTCAGGGAACCGGCGTCGGTGGTAAAGGTGAAGGTAAGCTTATAGGAATACAGGGCCTGGTAGGCGCGGTCAAACCGCTTGTCCAGCTTGCCGTATTTTCCGTCCCCCAGCAGCGGATGCCCCGCGTGGGCGAACTGGGCACGGATCTGGTGGGTCCGGCCGGTGATCAGCTGGCATTCCACCAGGGAAAGGCCGTTTTTGGAAGATAACACCCGATAGTTGGTCTGGCAGGTTTTGGCCCCGGGCTGGGGGGCATCGGAGACAAAGACCCGGTTCTTTTTGGCGTCCTTGAACAGATACCCCTTCAGGCTGCCCTCCCGGGGTTTGGGGATTCCTTCCACAATGGCCAAGTACCGCTTATCCAGTTCCCGATCCTTGACCTTCTGGTTCATCACCCGCAGGGCTTCGGCGGTTTTCGCGGCGATGACGATGCCGCCGGTGTTCCGGTCGATCCGGTTGCACAGGGCGGGGGTGAAGGCGTTTTCCTCCCGGGGCCGCCATTCCCGCTTCTGGTACAGGTAGGACTGAATATGGTCGATGAGGGTGCGGCCGTATTCCGCCCCGTCGTGGGGGTGCACCGCCAGCCCGGGGCGCTTATCCACCAAAAGAATGTGGTCGTCCTCATAGACGATATTCAGCTTGGGGTTGGCTACGGTCAGGTAGGCGTTATCCTCCCGGGGCGTATCAAAAAATTCATCGTTGATATATAGCTGCAGCACATCCCCGGCGGCAAGCCGGGTGTCCCGCTGGGCCCGCTGGCCGTTCAGCTTAATGCGCTTGATGCGTATGTATTTTTGGGCCAGGGAAGCGGGCAGCAGGGGAACGGCTTTGGCTAAAAACCGGTCCAGGCGCTGCCCGGCGTCGTTGGGGCCAATGGTAAATTCTTTCATCAGATGTTCCCCATGCTTTCATCAAAGTGGCGGTTGATCTGCTCGGTAAATTCGATGGCGGCGTTGTAGCCCAGCTTTTTCTGCCGGTTGTTCATGGCGGCTACCTCCAAAATCATGGCCAGGTTTCGTCCGGGGGTAATGGGAATGGTGTTCATGGGAACCTTCACCCCCAGCAGTTCCATAAACTGCTCCTCCAGGCCCAGCCGGTCATAGGCCTCCTGGGTATTCCAGGGGACAATGTTCACCACCAGGTTGATCTCGTTTTCCGTGCGCACCGCGCCCATGCCGAATAGCTTGGCGACGTTGATGATGCCGATGCCCCGCAGTTCAATGTAGTTTCGGATCAGATCCGGGGCGGTGCCTACCAAGGAATCGTTGGAGATCTTTCGGATCTCTACCGCGTCGTCGGCGATCAGCCGGTGACCCCGCTTCAGAAGCTCCACAGCGGCCTCCGATTTGCCGATGCCGCTTTCTCCGATGAGCAGGATCCCTTCGCCGTAAACCTCCACCAGGACGCCGTGGCGGGTGATCCGGGGGGCCAGGGCGTTTTTCAGATATGTAATGATGGTGGACACAATGGTGCTGGTGGCTTCCGGAGAACGTAAAATGGTGATGTTGTGCTTTTTGGCCATTTCCAGGCATTCCGGCTGAGGCGGCAGATTTCGGGAAATAAGCAGGGCCGGGAACTTATAGGAAAACAACCGGTCAAAAATGGCGGCCCGATCCCTGGAGTGCATCTTATCCACGTAGCTCATTTCCACATTGCCCATGACCTGAATGCGCATAGGCTCGTAATGGTCGAAGTAGCCGGCCAGCTGAAGCCCGGGGCGGGCCACATCCTCTACGGTAATGCGGATGGCTTCGAAATCCGTGGAGGCATAGGCTACCTCCAGATCAAATTCTTTTACCAATGTGGACAGGGGTACGGAGTATGTTTCAACCATAATGTTCACCTCAAAAACGGGAAATACCTTTTGATATTATACCCGTCCCCAGGGGGAATATCAATAGATTTTCAGAAAACAAAAAAATTTCAAAAAAATGCTTGCATTTTCTACGAAAGTTTGGTATCATATCTAAGCGCCTGTTAAGGGCGTAGTTTATTGAGTCATTACCGGATGGGAGGTGCAATAAATGGCTAAGTGTGATTTTTGTGGTAAGGGCGTAACCTTCGGCATTAAGGTTTCTCACTCCCACAGACGTTCCAATCGTGCATGGAAGCCCAACGTCAAGCGCGTTAAGGCTGTCGTTAACGGAACTCCCTGCCATGTGTACGCTTGTACCAGATGCCTCCGCTCCAATAAGGTCGAGCGCGCTATCTGATGTTCCCTGCTGATAAATTACGCCGCTTCCACGCGGCGTTTTTTATTTTCTCCGGCAGTTAAAAACGGTCCCCGGCACGCCTTTTTGGGAGTGCCGGGGTGATTCTTTTTACAGCCAGCCGGGGTTTTCCGATTCCGACTTCCGGGGACGGACCAGCAGGCTCTGTACCGCCTGCTTTACATCCGCGCCCTGGTAGAGAACCTGGTAGGCGGCCTCTGTAATGGGCATGTCGATGTTCTTTTGGCGGCCCAGCTCATAGGCGGCTTTGGCGGCGTAGTAGCCCTCCACCACGGCGCCCACCTCCTTCATGGCGGTCTGGGCGTCCCTGCCCTGGCCGATGAGGATGCCTGCCCGGCGGTTCCGGGAGTGCATGGAGGTGCATGTGACGATCAGATCGCCCACACCGGACAGCCCCGTGAAGGTCTCCTTCTGGGCGCCCAGGGCGACGCCCAGACGGGCCATTTCCGTCAGGCCCCGGGTCATGAGCATGGCCTTGGTGTTGTCGCCGAAGCCCAGTCCGTCGGTGATGCCGGCGCACAGGGCAATGACATTCTTCAGGGCGGCGCCCAACTCCGCGCCAACGGGATCGGCGCTGGTATACACCCGCAGGGTGTCCGCTATAAACGCGTCCTGGACGAATTCCGCCAAAGCCTGATCCCGGCAGGCGGCCAGCAGTCCGGTGGGCACGTTGACGGAGACTTCCTCCGCGTGGCTGGGGCCGGTGAGGGCCACCACTTTCTTGCCGGTCTCCTGGGCCACCACTTCGCTCATGCGCAGGTAGGTGCCGTCCTCCAGGCCCTTGGTCACGGAGACCACCACCGCGTCCTCATCGATATAGGGCTTGACCCCGCGGCAGACGCTCCGGGCGGGGAAGGAGGGGCTGGCCATGACGATCAGCTTACAGCCCCGGACACAGGCGTAGTCGCCGCTGATTTTCAGTTCCTCCGGCAGCTCCGCTTTGGGGAGCCGGGGGTTGCGGCGGGTCTCCAGCATCTGGGGGATCAGTTCTTTTTCAAAGGTCCACATGGTCACATCGTGACCGTTTTTGCACAGACGGATCGCCAGGGCGGTGCCCCAGGCGCCGCTGCCAACAACAGCAGCTTTCATTTTTTATTTCCTTTCCCAAGAAGATTGGTTTTCCGTTCCTCGCCCTTGACCAGGCGGACAATGTTGGATCGGTGCATAAACAGGGTCAGCAGGCCCATAAAGACGCCTCCCGCCATGACCAGAAGGTTATCGTGATGGAAGATCACAAACCCGACGGCAAAGGCGATGGCTGCCAGCACGCTGCCCAGGGACACATACTGGGTCAGAAGGTAAGCGGCAAAGAATACAATGCCGATGAGAACGCCGATCCGCCAGTCGATCATAAAGGCGATGAACCAGCCGCTGAGGATGCCCTTGCCCCCCTTGAAGCCTTGCAGGGCAGGGAAGTCGTGGCCCAGCATGACGCACACGCCGCCCAGGGCCTTGCCCTCCAGCCCATAGCCGTAAGGCTCGAAAACCAGCCCGGCAATGGCGCAGGCCAGAAGGGCCTTGCCGATGTCGATGACCAGCACCAGCACGGAACGCTTGGCCCCGTAATTGCGGATAAAGTTGGTCAGACCGGCGTTGCCGCTGCCGTGGCTGCGAACGTCGTCATGAAGCATGGCGCTGACACAGATGGCGCCGTTGTGGTTGCCCAGAAAATAACACACCAATGCGGTGACCAGGATCCGTAAAAACATCAGTCTTCCTCCTTATCGCCTTTCTGGCGGATGGTGATGCGGATGGGGGTGCCCTTCAGGCCGAATACCTCCCGGATCTGGTTTTCCAGATACCGCTGATAGGAAAAGTGGAACAGCCTGGCGTCGTTGCAGAAGATGACGAAGTGGGGGGGCTTGGTGCTGGCCTGGGTCATATAGTAGATTTTCAGGCGGCGGCCCTTGTCCGTGGGGGGCTGCACCCGGGCGGTGGCGTCGGCCAGAACGCTGTTCAGTGCGCCGGTGGTGATCCGGCTGGTGTTCTGGGCGTGAACATCCCGGATCACCTGGAACAGCTTGTCCACCCGCTGGCCTGTGAGGGCGGACAGGAATACCACAGGGGCGTAGAGCATATAGCTTAAGCCGTTGCGAACCTCCGCCTCTTTATCCCGCATGGTATTGGTTTCCTTGTTTTCCACCGCGTCCCACTTGTTTACCACGATGATGGCGGCCTTGCCCGCTTCGTGAACCAGACCGGCGATCTTGGTATCCTGTTCCGTGACGCCTTCGTTGGCGTCCACCAGGATCAGGCACACATCCGCCCGCTCAATGGCGCTGATGGAGCGCATGTTGGAGTAGCGCTCGATGGCATCGTCCACCTTGCTTTTGCGGCGCATACCGGCGGTGTCGATAAAGAAGTATTTTCCGGTTTCATTTTCAAAATAGGAGTCGATGGCATCCCGGGTGGTGCCGGCTACGTCGGAGACGATAACCCGCTCTTCCCCCAGGATCCGGTTTAAGAGGCTGGACTTGCCCACGTTGGGCTTGCCTACAATGGCAACTTTGATGATATCGCTGTCTTCGTCCTCGCTGTCGTCTTCGGGGATATTCTCCAGGACCCAGTCCAGCAGGTCGCCGGTGCCGTGGCCGTGGACGGCGGAGGTCTCAAACAGATCTCCGATGCCTAAGGAGTAGAACTCGTAAACGTCCGGGTTCACCAGGCCGATGGAGTCGCACTTGTTCACCGCTAGGGCAATGGGCTTGCCGGACTTGCGAAGCATGGTAGCCACATCCTGGTCGGCGGCGGTGACGCCGGAACGGACGTCGGTGACCATGATGATGGCGTCCGCCAGCTCAATGCCGATTTCCGCCTGGCGGCGCATGAATTTCAGCATATCGTTCTCGGTGCCCGGCTCGATGCCGCCGGTATCCACCAGAGAGAAGGTGCGGCCGCACCACTCGCAGTCGCCGTAGATCCGGTCCCGGGTGACGCCGGGGGTATCCTCCACGATGGAGGTACGCTGGCCGGTAAGCTTATTGAATAACATGGATTTTCCCACATTGGGCCGTCCGACAATGGCCACTAAGGGTTTTGCCATGAGGATCACATCCTTTCCTATATAAAAAGAACATCGAACATATTATGGCACAGATTCCCGGGAAAAGCAATGGGGAATCCCGCCGTTCATACAAGTTTTCCGGATCCGGGCGGGGAAACCATCCCGAAAACGGAAAAAGAGGAAAGCCCGAAAGCCTTCCTCCGCATTTTCCTCTTTTGCCTTACTCAGCCTCAACAGCCAGAACCTGGCGGCCATTGTAGGTACCGCAAGCCTTGCAAGCTCTGTGGGGCATGATGGGCTCACCGCACTTGGGGCAAACCGCAACGCTGGGAGCAGACAGCTTCCAGTTGGAGCCACGGCGCTTATCGCGGCGGGCCTTGGACACTTTACACTTAGGGACAGCCATGGTGACACCTCCTTGGTCAAACTGCTTTTTACAGCATCATTTTGGATTTACTTCTCAAGAAGCTGCTTCAAAGCAGCAAATCGGGGATCGATCTCCTTCTGGCAGCCGCAGGGTCCATCGTTCAGATTTTTGCCGCAGCGATGGCACAGGCCCTTACAGCTTTCCTTGCACAGCAGCTTGGAATCCAGATTCAGGACAAATACCGTCCGTACAATGTCATCCAGATCGGCGGTGTCTGCCTCCAGAGGGAATACCCACTCATCTTCGTTTTCTTCGTTGGCCATTTCCGTTACCAGAACCACATTGATGGGGAAGTGGATCTCCCGGTCAAAGTTGCTGGCGCACCGGTCGCAGATGCCGTGAATGCAGGTGGAGATCTCTCCCGTCATCATCAAAACACCTGCGGTGTTTCTTACGATGCCCTCCGCCAGAACAGGCTCGGACACCGGATAGCTGACACCGTAACAAAGATCACGCAAGTCAACACTGGTGGAAAAGGAAACCGAGGCTCCGGGACAGTCGATGATTTTGGAAAGTCCTAGCAGCATGGTTATCGCCTCCTCGCAGTCGTGCCTACATATTATATAGGCATTTTCTCTATTTGTCAAACACTTTTTTCGCAAAATCTGCGGTTTTTCTTTCGGGACACCACAGCATATTGTGGCTGTACAGCCGCGGATATATCCTATCATCAAACAGGGCCGGACGTAAGAGAAAAATTGGCAGATCCCGGGGCATAAGCACTCCGGCGGTTCTATTCTATTTCCATCGGACATACCCTGTGGTAAACCCATGGCAGGAGCCTCTCTCCTGCCGGAACAGGAGGGCTGCTATGGAAAGCATTTATGCAGACATCGCCGCCAGGACCGGCGGCAATATTTATGTAGGCGTGGTCGGCCCGGTGCGTACCGGCAAGTCCACGCTGATCAAGCGGATCATGGAGGAGCTGGTGATCCCGGGGATCTCCGACCCGTACCGGAAGGAGCGGGCCAGGGATGAACTGCCCCAAAGCGGCTCCGGGAAAACCATCATGACCTCAGAGCCTAAATTTGTCCCCGAGGAGGCGGTGGAGGTTTCTCCCGACGGTACCACCCGGCTGCGGGTGCGGATGATCGACTCGGTTGGCTATATGGTGGACGGCGCGGTGGGGGCGGTGGAGAATGGGGAACCCCGGATGGTAACCACCCCCTGGTTCGACCACGAGATCCCTATGACAGAGGCTGCCGAGCTGGGAACAAAAAAAGTGATGGAGGAGCACTGCTCCATCGGCATTGTGGTGACCACCGACGGCACCATCACCGACATCCCCCGCCAGGACTATCTGAAAGCGGAGAAGCGGGCGATCCTGGATATGAAAAAAACGGGAAAGCCCTACCTTATTATAATTAATACCCGGAACCCCGGCGCCGAGGCGGCTGGAGCGGTGAAGGATTACATCAAACAGGAGTTTGGGGATGAGGCGGTGATCGCCGACTGCCAGGCTTTGGACGTACAGGGGATCCAGGAACTGCTGAAGGCACTGCTGTTCACCTTCCCCATGAGCCGTTTGGAGGTTTATCTGCCCCGGTGGATGAACGCCTTGGAGCCGGAGCATCCGGTGAAGGCGGCGCTGTACCAGAATCTGCTGGAAAAGGCGGGGCAGATCCAGAACCTGGGACAGGTGGAGTCCGCGCTGGAGGGCCTGGGAGAGATGGATCAGGTGGAGGAATTCTCTGTGCGCAGCGTGGATTTAAGCAACGGCGTGGCATCGTGCGCCATTTCCTTCCCGGAAAAGCTCTTTTATGAGATTCTCAGCGCCCGGGCGGGGATGCCCATCCGAAGCGACGCCCAGCTGCTGGAGCTGCTGACCCAGCTTTCCCAGGTCAAGCAGGAGTATGACAAGATTGCCGACGCCCTTTCCTCGGTCAAGGCCACAGGATACGGCGTAGTTATGCCGGAGGCGGGGGAGATGAAAATGGAAACGCCTCAGATCATCCGCAAGGGGGGCGCCTACGGGGTCAAGCTGAAGGCGGGAGCGCCGTCTATCCACATGGTACGGGTGGATATTGACACAGAGATCAACCCGATGGTGGGAGACGAGAAGCAGTCCCAGGATCTGGTAAACTCTCTCATGGGAGAAGATCCGGAAAAGCTGTGGCAGAGCAATATTTTCGGCAAGTCTGTTTATGAGCTGATTCAGGAGGGGCTGACCACAAAGGTGCTGGGTATGCCCGAGGACGTCCGGGGCAAATTCCGGGGTACCTTGAACCGGATCGTCAACGAAGGTGCAACCGGATTGATCTGCCTGATTTTGTAAAAGCTGCGGGGCGGCTTCCTTGACATACCGGTTTTTCCGGAGTATAATGGAAAAAACCAAAAGGAGGGATCCGCTATGCCTGTAAATATTGAATATCTCTGGAAAGACCGAAAGCGATATTTTGGACTGCCCCTGTCCTTCACCCGCTATAAGCTGTCTGATGACCGGCTGTTCGTTTCTGTGGGATTTCTGAGTATCAAAGATGACGAGGTCCTGCTCTACCGGGTCCGGGATATCGACACCAGCCGCAGCATATGGCAGCGGATTTTCGGCGTGGGTACGGTGGTGGTCATGTCCTCTGATAAAAGCATGCCCAATCTGGTGCTGAAGAATATCAAAGACCCCGTTTTCGTCAAGGAGCTGATCCATCGTCAGGTGGAAGAAGTGAAAATCCAGCGCCGGGTCCGCTTTGGGGAAGTGATGACCCCGGACACCGACGGCGACGGAGAGCCGGACGACGATTTCGACAATGTGTGATCTTAGGAAGCTCTGAATCCATCAACCGCGGCTGAGCAAAAAATCCTTTGCTGTCAGCGCTTGACGATTGAATCAGAGCTTCCCTTTACTTTCCTCGGCTGTCTCACAGAATGTGGGACAGCCTTTTTTGCGGGGGATCCAGCCGGGCAGAATTTAAAAAATCTTAAGGATTTCTTTGCAAATTACGGGCCGTATCCCTTTACCCTTTTTCAAAAACGTGGTAAAATACATAGTAATTGTCAACGCGAAGGAGAATACTATGAAACGTTCCCTTGAAGCCGGAAAACGCAAATGCAATTATCTGGCCCTGGCTTTTGCCATTCCCTGTGTGGGAATGCTTTTGGTCATGCTCATCAGCCAGTACGAGCCCTTTGGCAAGTACTCCATGCTGTACTCGGATATGTATCACCAGTACTATCCCTTCTTCGTAGCCTTCCGAAAGGCTCTGCTGGAGGGGGACGGCCTGCTCTATACCTGGAGCGTGGGGCTGGGGATGGACTATCTTGGGCTGATTTCTTACTATCTGGCTTCTCCCCTGAATCTGCTCAGCGTGCTGATGCCGGAAGGCTGGCTGCTGGAATACTTCTCTTTGCTGGTGCCGGTGAAGCTGGGACTGGCCGGACTGTTTTTCGCCATTTTCCTGAAGAAGATCTTTGGAAAAGAGGATCTGTCCATTTCTGTATTCGGCGCCTTTTACGGCCTGTGCGCCTGGGCCTTGGGATATCAGTGGAATGTGATGTGGCTGGATACCTTCGCCCTGCTTCCTCTGGTGGTGCTGGGCATGGTCGGCCTGCTCCGGGAGAAGAAGTTCATTCTTTATACCCTGACCTTATTCCTGTCCATTTTCGCCAACTACTATATTGGATTTTTCACCTGCATCTTTATTCTGCTGCTGTTCTTTGTGTATCAGATTTGCCGCTGGGGCGGGTGGAAGAAATTCTTTCTGGATCTTTGCCGCATCGCCTTCTTTTCCGCGCTGGCCATTGGCATGACCGCCATTTTGGAGCTGCCTGCCCTGGCGGCTCTGCAAACCACCCAGTCCAGCGTGAATAACTTCCCCACCGGCTTCCGGCTGAACATTGCCGATGAGCACACCATTCTGGGGCTGCTGGACGCCATGCGTCAGGTGGCGGGCAATATGGGCGGCGCCATTGAGCCTTCCTTCAAAGAAGGGCTGCCCAATGTGTACTGCGGCATTTTCAGCATCCTGCTCATGTTCCTGTACCTGATGGCGAAGGACGTCAAGCTGCGGGATAAGATCTGCGCGGTAACGCTGCTGCTGTTTTTCAATGTGAGCTTTATCATTCGCCAGCTGGACTATATCTGGCATGGGTTCCACTTTACCAACATGATCCCTTACCGATTCAGCTTCCTGTACAGCTTTGTGGTGCTGTATATGGCATACCGGGCCTGGCTGATGCGCAGTAAGTTTTCCGTCTGGCAGATCGCGGCCGCCGGGCTCCTGACAGCGGGCGTGCTGGCTTGCTCGGAAGAACTGACGGAAACCGTTCCCCTGGAATGGGGCTTCCTGAATCTGGATATCCCGGTGTACTTCCTGTATAACCTGGTGTTTCTGGCGCTGTATGAGGCGATTATGCTCTATGGCCAGATCAAGCCCAGAGTATCGGAGCAGGCCGCAAAACAGGAGCTGGTACGCGCCCGCTATGAGCGGGGGATCCGGCGCACCCAGGCCAGATGGATGGCGCTGATCCTGCTGATTGCGGAACTGGCGGGCACCTTGATCTGCTTCGCCCTGTATTTTACTGGCACCAACGTGACCAACTACCCCAAGGGAACCACCTACACCGCCTCGGTGATCCGCTATATGCACGAACGGGAGGAGGACAACCTGTTCTCCCGGGCGGAGACCACCCACTCCCAGACCCTCAATGACGGCGCCCTGAACGGCTATAACGGCGTTTCCGCCTTTACCAGCTCCGCCAACGTGAAGGTGACGGAATTTATGAAGGCTCTGGGCTACGGGGCCAAAAACACCTACAACCGCTACTGCTATGAGGAGAGCTCCCCGGTGGCAAACCTGTTTTTGGGGATCAAGTATATGATCGACCGGGATGGCAAGGACAAGCAAAGCTCCTATTTTACAGAGGTCAACAGCTTCGGAGATACCACCCTGCTGGAAAACAACGCCTATCTGCCTCTGGGCTTTCTAGCGGAAAGCCAGCTTGCCCAGGTGGATTTCTCCGACGGCGGCAGCTTTGCCTTCCAGAATACGCTGTTTTCCGCCGCAACCGGCATATCCGCCGACGTGTGGCACACCTTGAAAGGGGAGAGCCTGACCATTGCGGAAAACGGCGTGACCATTACGGAGAGCAATTCCAGCGGCTATTGCCGGTATGAGGATGCCCAGTCCGGCTCGGATGTGACCTACTCCTATGTAGCGGATCGGGACGGCTTTGCCTGCATTCATCTGAATCTGCCAAAGCGGAATGATTACTATGTGAGCATCAACGGGAAAGAACTGTACCGGGAGACCATCAGCCTGCCCCAAATGATCGCCGTGGGAGACGTAAAGGCGGGGGATGTAATCGGCATTCGGATCCTGTGCGACGCCGGTGAAAGCAGCACCATGACGGTCAGCGCGGCGGTTTTGAGCGGGGAACGGTTCTGGCAGGGGTATGAGGTACTGTCCGCCTCCACGCTGGAGCTGACCAGCTTTGAAAGCACCTTCCTGGAAGGAACCATCCACTGTGACCGGGAGGGTCTGCTCTACACCTCTATCCCGCAGAACGGAAACTGGTATGTCCAGGTGGACGGCGAAGCGGCGGAGACTGTTTTGATCGGAGATTGCATGATCGGGGTGGCGCTGACAGAAGGAACCCACACCGTCAGCTTCGCCTACCGAAACAAGGCCTTCAGCCTGGGCTGGAAGGTGAGCCTGCTTTGCGGGGGCGTATTCTTCCTGGCGGTTCAGCTGGTGTATAAACCGGACTGGAAGAAATACCTGTCCTCAGGTTCAAAGCACGGAAAGTATCTGAAATAGTTTTGGGGAAACAAAGAAGCGGAGGAGCCGTAACCGGTTCCTCCGCTTGCGTATATCTTATGGGATGGCTTCTGTAATGGTACCGCCGCCGATGACCAGCTCCCCCTGGTACAGCACCACCGCTTGACCGGGCGTCACGGCCCGCTGGGGGGTCTGGAATTCCACCCGGGCGAAGCCCTCCGCTTCCGGGTAGACAGTGGCGGCCTGCTCTGACTGGCTGTGCCGGATCTTAACAGTGACAGAAACGGGCTCTGCCAGAGCGGGGAAGGGATACCAGTTCCAGCTGTTTGCCCGCAGCCCCCGGGAGAACAGGGCTTCATTGGGCCCCAGGGTGACGGTGTTGGCGGCCATATCCTTGCCGCACACATACACCGGCTCGCCCAAAGCAATGCCCAGCCCCTTTCGCTGGCCCAGGGTGTAGCGCACCGCGCCCCGATGGCGGCCTACCTTGTTCCCGGACAGATCCAGGAAGTCGCCTTCCGGGTAGCTTTTTCCCGTATAGCGGGCCAAAAAGGCGGCGTAATCTCCATCGGGCACAAAGCAAATGTCCTGGCTGTCCCGCTTCCGGGCGTTGATAAAGCCGTTTTCCCGGGCGATGGTTCGAACCTCCTCCTTGGTCAGCGCTCCAAGGGGAAAGCGGATGCGGGAAAGCTGGTACTGATCCAGGCAGGCAAGAAAATAGGTCTGATCCTTGGCGGAGTCCGCGGCCCGGCACAGAAGATACCGGCCGGAGGCGGCGTCAAACCGGATCCGGGCGTAGTGCCCGGAGGCCACATAATCGCAGCCCAGCTCCAGGGCCCGGCGAAGCAGACGGTCAAATTTTAGGCACCGGTTGCAGTCGATGCAGGGGTTGGGCGTTTCACCCCGCTCATAGCAGGAAACAAAGCGGTCGATGACCTGCTTGCGAAAATCCTCCTTGAAATTAAATACATAGTGGGGGATCCCAAGACGGCGGGCCACGCTTCTGGCGTCTTCCACATCGTCCAGGGAGCAGCAGCTGCCTTCCGCGTCCGGGGCGCTGCCATCATACAGGCGCATGGTAGCGCCAATGCAGCGATAACCGGCTTGACACAGCAGGAAGGCGGCCACAGAACTGTCAACGCCGCCGCTCATGCCGATCAGGGCTGATTTATCTTCCATTTGCCTACCTCCTTAATTAATGTGTACTGAACAACGCAAAAGTCCTTGCAAGCCAAGGCTTTCCGGACTTTTTTGCGTTGTTCAGGTGCAAGGTTTTTCCGCCTTTCAGCGAAAAAATCTTGCACCTGTTTGGATGGTGCGGTGCGCCGCACCATCCAAAATACACATTGATACGCGCCTGAATTGAAAAAAACGGTTGGAAAGAGCCGTTTTTTTCAATTTCCCGCTTACAGCAGGGAATAAGCCGCTTTCCTCGGCTTATTCAGCAGGCACTAATTACAATTGGAGTATAACAGTGGCTCCGGGGAAAGTCAATGGGGAAATGCTGGCAGAAAAAGGTAACAAGAATACAACAATTTATTTCAATCTGGCAGGGGGAAATGGAATGAAAAACAAAAAAGAGGGATGGTTCCGGAAAAAAGCAGAGGCTTCGCAACAATCCGGTGAACGAATCTGTAACAAAAATGTAATTATTTTTCAAAAAGGGGTTGCAATTTGTAAACGGCTCTGTTATAATACCAATAACTTACATAAGACAAAGGAGTAAGCAGCTATGAAAAAGAGAATTGTATGCGCTTTATTAGCTCTGATCATGCTGGTCAGCCTGGCGCCTGCCGCCGCGCTGTCCGCTTCTGCCGCTTCCCGCACCACCAGCGAGGATGCGATCACAATTTTGAAGAAGCTGGAAGGATACAGCAAAACCTGTTACGCTTCCGGCGGCAAGTATTATATCGGCTACGGTACATTGTGTACCGAAAACCACAATAAGACAGACGCCGAGGGCAATGTGATCCTTCACACCATCACCGAGGAGTCTGTGGCGGACGAGGCTCTGCGGGAAGAGGTTGCCAAGGTGGATACCGCCGTCAACAGCTTTGCCAGCAAGAACGGCCTGAATCTGTCCCAGAATCAGCACGACGCTCTGGTGCTGTTCTCTTATAACTGCGGCACCGCCTGGATGAACGGTACCGGCGTGTTCAAGAGCGCGGTTACCAGCGGCGCTACGGGCAATAAGTTCCTGAACGCCATCTGCCTGTGGAATACGGTACAGGGCACCACTGTGGATGGCCTGACCAACCGCAGAATGGTAGAGGCCAATATGTACCTCAACGGCGTATATTCCAGCACTCCGCCCTCCAACTATACATATGTCACCTACGACGCCAACAACGGCACCCTGACCGAGGGCAATGGCTACAGTCAGTACTATGACACCACCATCACCACCGCTCCCGAGCCCGTTCCCACCCGTTCCGGCTACAAGTTCATGGGCTGGTATGTGGAAAATAGCGACGGCAGATTGCAGTGGGTTCCTTATCTGACTTCCGCCCATAAGGGCAAGACGCTGATTGCCGAGTGGCAGGCCAACGGCCAGACCGATCAGTATTTCCACACGGTGAGTTATAAGCTGAAGCAATCCCAGCTGGTTTCCAAGAACGTTTATCTGGGCGTCAACGGCAAGGTAGACGCGGATCTGACCAGCGAGTACGGTGCGAAAAATGAACTGAGTATTGACCGGGACTTTATCGACAGCAACGGCAGCAGATGGGCACATATCAACGGCACCGATGGCTGGGTCAAGGTTGGCGCTTCTCAGTCCAATAGCAACTCCGATGAGTCCTCCATTCCCACTGTAGATGTGACGGTCACCGTTACCAATTCTTATGTAAACCGCCGGGAAAAGGCCAGCATCCACAGCAACAAGACCGGTTCTTATACCATGGGCACTCAGCTGCGGATCGTTGCCACGGAGGACGCCGATGGCTTCAAGTGGGGCCAGGTGGCGGAAAGCGCCAGCAGCAATAAGACTGTGGGTTGGGTGGCTTTGATGTACACCAATTTCGGCCAGGTCTATACCGAACCCGACACACCTGCGGAAACTGGCGACCCGGTGGCCAAGGCTACCGTGGTTTGCTCCAACTATGTTAACGTCCGAAGCGACGCGGGCGTGGGTAACAAGATCGTTGGCGCTCTTTCCAACGGCACCGTGGTCAACATTTACCAGATCAAGACCGTTAACGGACATCGTTGGGGCCGCGCAGCCAGCGGCTGGTTCTGCCTGACCTATGCCAAGGTGACCATGCTGGCGGATGACGTAATCAGCGACAGTGATCCTGATATGCTGGCTTATACCTTCACCGGAAAGACCAACGAAGAGGTGAAGGTTTACAAAGAAGCAAGTGAATCTGCTGAGGTGGTGGAGACCCTGAAGGCCGGTACCACGGTGACGGTCAACAACCTGAAGTCGATTGATACGATCAACTGGGGCAAAACCTCCAAGGGCTGGATCCGTCTGAGATACATTGACATGGACGCGGCCCAGTACACGGTGGTTGCCGATACTCTGAATGTCCGGCCTGATGCCGGCGACTACAGCTCCCGTGTGGACAAGCTGTCCAAGGGCGTGGAACTGGACATCACTTCCGTGGTGGTTGTGGACGATGAGATCTGGGGCTACACCAAGCAGTACGGCGGCTGGGTAAATCTGGCTTCCAAGTATGTTACCCGGGGAGATATCTCCACCGATACCGAAGGCACCGGTAAGATGGGCACCATCATTGGCGCGGATACCGTTCGTGTCCGCATTGATGACGATATCAGCAGTGAGGTCCTGGGCTCCATTGCCAGAGGCACCACCTTCAACATCCTGGGTGAAAGCGATGGCTGGTACAAGATCGATTACGAAGTGGACGATGATCCCGAAACCGACAGCTGGGTATATGGCCAGTACGTGGAGGTGAAGGAAGGCTCCGTCAGCAGCGGCGGTAACGCCCAGGCGGAAACCGGCACCGGCATCGTTGCCAATACCTACGGCGGCGTCAATCTCCGGGCCAATCCCGGCACCGGCAGCGCCCTACTGGGCAAGATTCTTCCCGGCATGGAAGTGACTGTTGTGGAAGTGACCACCTACGGCGCAGCCAAGTGGGGCCGCATTACCAAGCCCCAGTCCGGCTGGGTGTGCATGGACTATGTAGCCATGATGTCTTATGACGACATCCCCGGCAACTCCGGCAGCTCCAACGTTCCGGAGGGCGGCACCGTTACCGATTCCTACGAAGATTGCGAAAGCTCCGCTACCACCGCTGTCTACACCGGCACGGTGAACACCAATGGGATTCCCGTTTACATTGAAGCGGAAGTGGATTCTGAACGGATCGCCCGTTATCTGGATTCCGGCGATACGGTGAATGTTCAGGAACTGCTTCGGGTGAAGGTCACCACCAAGGTGGAATCCGACGATGCGGAACAGGACGCTCAGACTGCGGTTAAGAACGGCGATGCAACCCAAGAGACAGTATTGGATGACGGCTCCGATGAGGTAACGCAGGTTATCACCACCTACTACTGGGCAAGAGTCAACGACGGCTACATCCTCAATCCTGAGAAGTACATTGATCTGGATCCTCTGCGTGAGGAGACCTACACCGTCACCGGTACCGAGAAGCTGAATGTCCGCACAGGCGCCAGCACCGACACCGACAGCATCGGCAAGCTGCTCCTGGGCGACAAGGTCACCGTTACCAATGTGGAGATCGTTAAGGATAAGGTTTGGGGCCAGATTGAAAGCCAGACCGACAACGAGCTTACCGGCTGGGCCCGTCTGGATTACATGTCCGAAGGCGCCATCTACCTGTCCGGCGAAACCGGCAACTCCGGAAACTCCGGTAATACCGGTAATTCCGGCAACACCGGCAACACCGGCGACTCCGGCTCCAGCGGCGGAAACACCGAGTACATTGGCTCCAGCAACGGCGACACCGGCAAGACCAGCAGCAATGCCTACCTGTACACCGGTACCGTTAAGAACAACTCCCTGGGCTACCTGAACGTTCGGAAGACCGCTTCCGATACGGCCGAGGTAACCAAGACGATCGACTGCGGCAAGACCCTGAAGATCTATGAAACCACCATTTCCAACTACATGGCTTGGGGCCGCACCGACGGCGGCTGGGTATACCTGTACTATGTGGACATGGTTCCCTACGCTTCCACCGCCATCAGCGCCCGGGTGGTTTACACCGATGGCACTCCCATCTACACCGAGGCAGGAAGCGGCGAAGTCATTGGCTCCTATGTGAAAATGGCGGTCATTGACATCTACGAAGTGGTTGGCGACTGGTCCCGCACCTCTCTGGGCTGGGTCAACAACGCGAACCTGCTGTAAGCCTCTCCCATCCTGTATCCCCGCGGGCAATGCCCGCGGGGATATTTTTGCCTTGCGCCTTTGGAAAGAATGTGCTATGATGGGATCAATTAATACAGGGAGGAACCCCATATGAGCTATGCTGACGAGGTTTATAAGAAAACATGCCTGGATATTCTGGAAAACGGCTTTTCCGATGAACATCTGGAGGTTCGTCCCCATTGGACGGACGGCACCCCCGCCCACACCATCAAGAAATTCGGCGTGGTGAACCGATATGATCTGGCGAAGGAATTTCCCATTATGACGCTTCGCCGAACCTACTGGAAAAGCGCTGTGGACGAGCTGTTGTGGATCTGGCAGAAAAAGTCCAACCGGATCGCGGATCTGGGCAGTCATGTGTGGGACGAGTGGGCCGGGGAGGACGGCACCATCGGCAAGGCCTACGGCTATCAGCTGGGCATCAAGCACCACTATAAAGAGGGGGACTTTGACCAGGTGGATCGGGTGCTCTATGACCTGAAGCACAATCCCGCGTCCCGGCGGATCCTGACAAACATCTACAATTTTGAGGATCTGCACGAGATGAACCTGTACCCCTGCGCCTATTCCATGACCTTCAACGTTACAGGAAATACCCTGAACGCCATTCTGAATCAGCGGTCTCAGGATATGCTCACCGCCAACAACTGGAATGTGGTTCAGTACGCGGTGCTCACCCACATGATGGCCCAGGTGTCCGGGCTGCAGGTGGGAGAGCTGGTTCATGTAATCGCCGACTGCCACATCTATGACCGGCACATCCCCGCGGTGAAGGCCATGCTGGAACGGGAAGGATATGAGGCGCCCAAATTCTCTGTGGACGAAAGCGTTAAGGACTTCTACCAGTTTACCAAGGACAGCTTCCGGCTGGAGAATTATCAGTATCATCCCTTTGACTTTGAGATCCCTATGGCGATTTAAGGAGAAAAGCATGGAACTGATCGTAGCGGTATATGACGACTGGGGCATCGGCCGGGACGGCACCCAGCCCATTACGCTGTCCGCTGACCGGAGGTTCTTCCGGGAGACTACCCGGGGATGCCTGGTCATCGCCGGGCGGCGAACTATGGAGGATTTTCCCGGGAAAAAGCCATTGCCCGGCCGGGTGAATGCGGTGCTCACCAGAAGCGACGGGGAATTCCCCGGCTTTACGGTGTGCCGCGGCCCGGAGGAGGCGGCGAAGCTGGCAAAGGAGCAGGGACGTGTCTTTGTCATCGGCGGTGGAAGCGTATACCGGCAAATGCTTCCTTACTGTGACCGGGCCTATGTGACCAAGATCCACGTAAGGCCGGAGTCGGACACCTTCTTTCCCAATCTGGATGTGATGGAGGACTGGGAGATAGAGAAAAGGCTGCTCTCCGGAGAAGAAAGCGGCATTGCCTATGAAATGCTCCTTTACAAGCGGAAGGAACAATAAGATTTTACAAAAGACGCCCTGGTTTTCCGAAAAAAACCAGGGCGTTTCATTATCTCTTTTTCCTGCCTTTGGGGGCGGGGGCTTTTTTTGCAGCTCGTTTGACGGCGGGCTTCCCGCTCTTTGGCGGCGGGGCGGTGTAAGGGCGCTCTCTGGGAGGCACCGCCCGGATCAGGCACTTGGGGCCGGAGCCGATGAGATCCTCCCGGTGGGCCTTCAGCAGGGCCTCTTTTACCAGGTAGTAGTTTTTGGGATTCCGGTACTGAATCAGGGCCCGCTGCATGGCCTTTTCGTGGGGGTCTGTAGGTACGTACACCGGCTCCATGGTTCTGGGATCCAGGCCGGTGTAATACATTACCGTGGACAATGTGGAGGGGGTGGGGTAGAAGTCCTGGACCTGCTCCGGGTTATAGCCCATATCCCGGATGTATTCCGCCAGTTCCACCGCCTCCTTCATGGTGGAGCCGGGGTGGCTGGACATGAGATAGGGAACCAGATACTGATTCATCCCGTACTGCCGGTTCAGGGCGAAGTATTTATCCACAAACCGGTTGTATACCGCGTTCCGGGGCTTTCCCATCCGTTTCAGCACGGAGTCGGACACATGCTCCGGGGCAACTTTTAACTGGCCGGAAATGTGGTACTGGACAAGCTCCTTAAAGAAGGTATCTTTTTTATCCGCCAGCAGATAGTCAAAGCGGATGCCGCTGCGGACAAAAACCTTTTTCACCCCGGGGATTTTCCGGAGTTTCCGAAGCAGGGAAACATAGTCGCTGTGGTCGGCGTTCATATTTTTGCAGGGGGTGGGGTACAGGCACTGGCGGCCGCCGCAGGCTCCTTTGGTCAGCTGCTTTTCACAGGCCGGGTGGCGGAAGTTGGCGGTGGGGCCGCCCACGTCGTGGATATAGCCCTTGAAATCTCTATCCTTAGTCATTTCTTCTGCTTCCCGGAGGATGGACTGGTGGCTTCTTGTCTGAACGATCCGCCCCTGGTGGAAGGTCAGGGCGCAGAAGGAGCAGGCGCCGAAGCAGCCCCGGTTGGATACCAGGCTGAATTTTACCTCTTCAATGGCAGGGACGCCCCCGGCCTTTTCGTAGCTGGGGTGGTATGCGCGCATATAGGGAAGGTCATACACTTCGTCCATTTCCGCCGTGGTCAGGGGCTTTTGGGGCGGGTTCTGGACAACGAATTCCCGGCCGCAAGGCTCTGCCAGCCGCTTGGCGGTGAAGGGGTCGCAGTTGCCGTACTGGATCTGAAAGGACTCGGCGTAGCGGCGCTTATTGGCCTTCAATTCCTCAAAGGAAGGCAGGAGGATCGTGGGAAGGCTTTCGTCAAGGGCCGCTGTCTTGTACACCGTACCGTCGATATAGGTGACGTCTTTTACGTCCATGCCGCTGTTCAGAGCCTCAGCGATCTCCACGATGCTTTTTTCTCCCATGCCGTACATGAGAAGATCCGCCTGGCTGTCCAGCAAAATGGAACGCTTCATGCTCTCGGACCAGTAATCGTAGTGACTCAGCCGCCGAAGGCTGGCCTCAATGCCGCCAATGAGGATGGGCACGTCCCGGTAGGTCTGGCGGATCAGATTGCAGTAGACGATGGTGGCGTAGTCCGGCCGCCTGCCTATAACGCCCCCGGGGGTGAAGGCGTCGGTCTTTCGCCGGTGCTTGGTAACGGAATAGTGGCTGACCATGGAGTCCATATTGCCTCCGGACACCAGAAAGCCCAGCCGGGGCCTGCCGAATAGGTCAATGGACTTGGGGTTTTTCCAATCCGGCTGGGAGATGATGCCTACGCTGTAGCCGTGGCGCTCCAAAATCCGGCTGATAATGGCGTGGCCGAAGGAAGGGTGATCCACGTAGGCGTCGCCGATGACATAGACAAAATCGCACCGCTCCCAGCCCCGATCCAGCATTTCCTGTTTGGTGATGGGCAGAAATGGCATGTTCTACCTCCTAAAAAGTGTAATTGGTAAGGGAAGATAAAGGATCCCGTGCCACAGCGTTCGGCGGCACGGGAAAAGAGTTACTGCTTTCGTTCCAGCTTCCGCTTGGTTCCGTCGGGGGCCACAATGTAGGTGTTATTCAGCTGGCCCACCAGATTGGCTTTTACGGAATCGATATAGATCTGCCGCAGTTTGTCCCGCTCGATGGTTTCCTCTGGGGTCAGCCCTTCTGCTTTGGCCTTTTTCGCCAGGGCGTTGATCCTGTGAATAACTTCGTCCATATGCATCGTAATCACCTCATACGTAGCGGTGGATGACCACCGATATTCTGTCTTTTTTTGTGCGGCCGCCCACTTGGGCCAGCTTGATTTTTCCCGCGCCCCGAAGGGAGATTTTGGCCCCTTCCGGAACCGGTTTGTCCGGCTTTTCCCAGGGAAGGCCGTCCACCGCCACCTTTCCGGCGGCGATATATTCACAGGCCAGGCTCCTGCCGATGCGAAAGCCGGAGGACACCACGCTGTCCAGCCGCAAGGACGCCAGGGTGTCTTTGATTTCCTTGATCTCCGGCTGGGGGATATGGGCCTGCCGGAGGGGAATCCGGGTCAGGCGGACTTTGGTTCGGCCCGCGCCGGTGAAATTTTGCAGGATGTAGGGGGCGATCTCCGCCGTTACGAAGAAATCGCAGCTTCCTTTATCCACGCAAATGTCCCCGACGGTCTCCCGGGCAATGCCGCTGCCCATAAGGGCCCCCAGAAAATCCCGGTGGCTGGGGCTGTCCCCCTGGTAAAACTCCGCCCGCAGACACACGCAGGGACTGCCGTCCTCCCACAGGACTTCTTCCTCCAGGTATTCCGGAAGATATACATACATCCGCCGCTCCGCTTCCTCATAGCCGCCGAAGGTAGAAAGCCCCTCTGCTTCGCCGAAGAGATACCGGGCCAGCGCCTGTTCCCGGGGAGACAGGAAGCCGGTGCTGGCGGGAATGTTCCGGCGGATCCCGGCGTTCACTTTGTCCCACAGCTTGGCAAGCAAAAGCTTATCCTCCGGGGACTGGGCGATTTTTTCAATATTGCTTCGCTCCATGTTATCACCACAGGCATTATACCATATCTTTTCCCTTGTGAAAAGAAGTTTTTCTTGTGTGGGAGAGAATTCTGAAGTATAATACCGGTAAAAGCAGAAGTAGGCTCATCGCCTTTTGGGCGGTGAAGGAAAGGAAAGACTATGGTCATAGGAATCATTGGGGGCGGCGCTTCCGGTATGGCGGCGGCTCTGGCGGCGGCGGAAAACCCAAAGGCAGAGGTCATTTTGCTGGAGCGTCAGGCCCGGGTAGGCCGGAAGCTTCAGGCCACCGGAAACGGCCGCTGTAACTTAAGCAACCTTCACGCTGTGAAGCAGGGCTATCACAGCCGAGAGGAAGGCTTTTACCAATACGCACTGGAAAAGTATCCTCCCGAGGAGACCCTGGCCTGGTTTGAAAGATTAGGGCTGTTTACCGTAGCGGAGCCTTCCGGGCGGGTATATCCCTACTCAGATCAGGCCAATTCTGTGGTGGATGTGCTCCGGTTTGCCCTGGATAAGCCCAACATTCAGGTGAAGCTGGGCTTTGAGGTGGAGAAGATTAAGAAAACCGGGGACTGCTTTCTGATCGAGAGCCGGGAGGAAGGACTTCCCTGCGATAAACTGATCGTGGCCTGCGGCGGCCTTGCGGGAACCAAGCTGGGAGGCTCCATGTCCGGCTATAAGCTGCTGCGATCCCTTGGGCACCACTGCACCAAGCTGCGTCCTGCCCTGGTGCAGCTGAAGGCGGACTGGAGCGGCTTGGCGGCGCTGAAGGGCGTCCGCGCCTGCTGCCGTGCCGCCATCTATCACGACGAAGCGCTGTTTTCAGAAAGCCGGGGAGAGCTGCAGTTTACGGAATACGGCCTGTCCGGCCCGGTGATTTTTGAAATATCCCGGGACGCGTGTCAGGGCGGGGGAAGGTGGACCTGCCGCCTGGACTTCCTGCCGGATAAGTCGTTGGATCAGCTGGAAGCCGCTTTGCTGAGAAAACAGGAAACCAATCTGCCCGCTTCGGAACTGCTTACGGGCATTGTCCACAACCGCCTTGGCCGGGTGCTGACCCAGGCGGCGGGGATCGGCGGCCAGCGGTGGATCCGGGCCCTTTCCCGGGAAGATCTGGCGGCGGTATGCCGGGCGGTGAAGGATTTTGAGATCATTTTGACAGAGCCTATGGGCATGGATGCCGCCCAGGTCACCGCCGGTGGAATTGACGCCGGGGAATTCCATCCGCAAACCATGGAAAGCCGGCTGGTTCCTGGGCTGTACGCCTGCGGGGAAGTGCTGGATGTGGACGGAGACTGCGGCGGCTATAATTTACAATGGGCATGGAGCTCCGGCCGTCTAGCGGGAGGCCATGGGGGAGGACTGCTATGATTCGACTTCGTGATATATCCCTACCGCCGGAGCACAATCCCCATCAGCTTCAGTTTGAGGCGGCCCGGATGCTGAAGGTTTCCAATTCCAAAATCCGGAAATTGACCATCGTCCGCCGGAGCGTTGACGCCCGGAAGAAGCCCAATGTGCGGATCATCTACACCGTTGATGTGGCGGTAGAGGGCAGCGAGAAGAAAATACTGAAGGCCAGCGGCTGTAAGCAGGCCGCTTTGGCTCCTGCTTCCTTCTATAAGCCTCCGAAGCCGATGGAACCGCCCCGGCAGCGGCCGGTTGTGGTGGGCTTTGGGCCGGCGGGGATGTTTGCCGCTTTGATTTTGGCCCAGGCGGGATGGAAGCCCCTGGTGCTGGAGCGGGGAGAGGACGCCCAAAGCCGGAAAGAAAAGGTGGACGCCTTTTTTCAAACCGGAGCGCTGGATATCCGCAGCAATGTGCAGTTCGGCGAGGGAGGGGCAGGCACCTTTTCTGATGGAAAGCTGAACACCGGAGTGAACAACCCCCGGATCAGGTGGGTTCTGGAACAGTTCGTAAAGGCCGGGGCACATGAGGACATCCTCTATGACGCCAAGCCCCATGTGGGCACCGATGTTTTGGTGGAAGTGGTGCAGAACATCCGCCACCGGATCATCCAGCTGGGGGGCGAGGTGCGTTTCAATACCCAGGTCACCGGGATCCGGATGGAGGGCGCCTCCCTTACCGGCTTGGTGGTTGGCGATGGGGAGGTGATTCCCTGTGATAAGGCGGTGCTGGCCATCGGCCACAGCGCCAGAGACACCTTTCAGATGCTGGAGCAGGCCCATGTGCCTATGGAGCCCAAGCCCTTTGCCATGGGGGTGCGGATCGAGCATAAGCAGTCTGCCATCGACCTTGCCCAGTACGGCGGGGAGAATCCGGCCCTGCCTCCGGCGGACTATAAGCTGGCGGAACATTTGGAGGATCGGACGGTGTACACCTTCTGCATGTGCCCCGGCGGGTATGTGGTGGCGGCGGCCAGTGAAGAGGGGGGCGTGGTCACCAACGGCATGAGCAATGCCGCCCGGGAGGGAGAAAATGCCAACGCCGCCCTGCTGGTCAGCCTGAATCCCCAGGACTTTCCCTATGAGGGAGCCTTGGGGGGCATGCGCTGGCAGCGTCAGATTGAGGAAGCGGCCTACCGGCTCAGTGGCAGCTACCGGGCCCCGGCGCAAAAGGTGGGGGATTTCCTGGCGGGAATACCCAGCGCCGGGGCGGGGGCGGTAAATCCCACCTACCGGCCCGGGGTGGTCTGGGGGGATCTGCGGCAATGCCTGCCGGAGGTCATTACCCGCGCCATTGCCCAGGCCCTGCCAAAACTGGATAAAAAGCTGAAGGGCTTTTCGGATCCGGAGGCGGTGATGACTGCCCCGGAGACCAGAAGCTCTTCTCCCGTGCGGATCCTTCGGGACGAAACCAGGCAGTCCTCTATCAGGGGGCTTTATCCCGCCGGAGAGGGCGCGGGCTACGCGGGGGGAATTATGTCCGCCGCCATTGATGGGATCATGACGGCGGAGCGGATATTAGGAGTAGACTATGGAAGAAAAGCAGATTAACCGGTATCTTCGCCGCAGGTTCAGCCCTCTGGGCTGGTGGCTGGTGGCATATTACGTGCTTATGACCATAATGGTGCTGGTCAGTGTGATGCAGGAGGTTCTGATCGGCTATCTTCGGGCCTTTGGAGAAGGGAATTTCCTTTTCCTGCCGGATATGAACGCCATTGCCGGCAATGCCTGGGGATATGTGGCTGCCGCCGGGGTGGCCCTGCTGGTGATGCTGGCCATGAAGGGAGGGGAGCATTTCCGCCAGGAGATCATGGCGAAGGGACAGAGCATGACCGCGGGGCGTTTTGTCATGCTGCTGTGTCTGTGTTCCGGCTGCCAGTTTGCAAATTCCATTTGGATCGGTATTTTGGAATGGATTTTGAACCGGTTCGGCCTGTCCGCTTTGGCCATGCTGGAGGAGGTCTCCGGCGCTTCGGATACCTTCAGCATGTTTCTGTATTCGGCGCTGCTTGCCCCTATTTTGGAGGAGATCTTTTTCCGTGGGTATATTCTGCGGGAGCTGCGGCCCTATGGAAAACGGTTTGCCATTTTGGGCTCTGCCTTTTTGTTTGGGATCTTCCACGGCAATCTGCTGCAGACGCCCTATGCTTTCCTTATCGGCCTGGTGCTGGGATATATCACCGTGGAATACTCCGTCCTTTGGGCAATGGCGCTGCATCTGTTTAACAATCTGGTGTTGGCGGATCTTTTGAGCCGGGTTATGTCCCGGCTTCCTGTTCCGGTGGCCGATGGGCTGAGCGTTTTGATTTTCGGCGGCTTTTTCCTGGGAGCGGTGGGGATCCTCATTGCCAAACGCCGGGAGATCGGCGAGTATATCCATGGAGAGTGGGTTGACCGCCGGTGTGTCAAATGCTTCTTTACCAGCCCCGGGGTGGTGATCCTGACCTTGATGATGGCGGGAAGCATGATCTCCTTGCTGTTTGCATAAACGCAAACCCGAAAGTCCGGGAAAAGGACTTTCGGGTTATAATTTTGCCATGAGGAACACCGCCAGCAGGCACTGGGCTGCCAGGATCAGGGGTACTCCGATGGTGAACTTGCGATGCAAAGTTTTGTGCCGCAGGGCATACATGCCGAGAAGCACGCCCAGGCTTCCGCCCAGGGCAGCAGTGAGCAGCAGGGTCCGTTCCGGGATCCGCCATTTCTTTTTTCGGGCTTTGTGCTTGTCCGCAAGCATAAGCAGAAATCCTGCCGCATTGATTATAAGCAGGCAGCAGATGAAAAGTTCAGTCATAGGCAGATGGCCTTTCTGGAGGGATGATTGTGAAAAAAATGATGTTTTTAGCGGCTTTATGTCTGGTTCTCACCGGCTGCGGGGGAGAGCAGACTATGGAAACGCTGGCCGATGAGCTGGCGGAGCCGGTGATGGCCCAGCCCCGGGAGGTTGGGGTGCGGCTGCCGGACAACGCGGTCGCGCCGGTGCTGGAAAGCGATACAGAGCAGGTCTACTTCTGCGAGGATTATGAGATCATCATTCAGACCTTATCCTCCGGGGATCTGGAGGAAACGGTACAGACTCTGTCCGGGTATGAAAAAGAGGAACTAACCGTTCTGGAAACCCTTCAGGACGGGGTGAAGCGGTACGACTTTGTCTGGGCCTGCGCCGGAGAAGAGGGGGATCTGCTGGGCAGAGCCGTGATCCTGGACGATGGCAGCTATCATTACTGCATGTCGGCGCTTCGGCCGGCAGAGGACACGGAAAACACCCAGATTGTGTGGAAGGATGTATTTTCCTCCTTCACCCTGGTTTAGACGTACTGGGCCAAAGCTTCCCGGCACATAGCTTTACACTGATCGATCACGCTTTGGGGATAGAGAATCCGGGCCTTGCTGCCAAAGCCGATGATCCAGCTTAAAAATATGGGGGACACCGCCACATTTACCGTAAATACAAGGTGTTCCTCGCCGTCGGGAATGAGCATGATCTCCCGGCCGAACCGGTCGATGACCACGTTGATCAAGCTGCGATGGAAGCGAAGCTTGACGGCGGCGCTTTCTCCGGAATACATCTGGAACAGCCGGTTGGCGTGCTCCACCAGAGCCTTGCCGGTAAGCTCCGGACAGGGAATTCGGGGCTGATCCAAAAGGGTAATGTCGCTCATCCGGTCCACCCGATAGGAGGTGACCCCGTGACGGGGGGAGTGGGCCAGAAGGTAGCAGTTTTCGTTGTCCTGGCACAGACCGTAGGGGCTGGCCTGGTAATCCCGATCCCGGTATTTCCGGCGGCGGTCAATGCTCCAGTCGAAGTAGCGGAAGGCGATCTGCTTGTTTTGGGCAATGGCCTCCTGAATGGCGTCTACGTTATAGTAGATGGTCTCATTCATGCTTTTGACCCGGCCGGACACCAGCACATCCCGGCGCATCAGTTTCGCGTCGTGGACGCTGCACTGGCTGCACAGCTTTTCGATCAATTCCCGGGACTTCTTCTCCGTGAGAAAACGGCTGGACTGAACCGCGTCGATCAGCAGCTTCAGTTCAGGCAGTTCAAAGTTCCGGGAGGCAATATAGTAGCCGCCGTTTTTGCCGGGGATCGATACAATGTCCACCCCGTAATCCTGCAAGGCCGCAATGTCGGAATAGACGGTCTTGCGGTCGCAGACAATATTGTGCTGCTTTTCCAGCATGGAAAGCAGTTCCGCCGCTCTCACCGGATGATTCTGGTGAGAGTTTTTTTGCAGATAGTCCAGAATGTAGAAAATTTTCAGCTTTTGGTTGTCGGACTTCGGCATACTGACCCCTCCCGCCGTTGCTTTATTTTACTATAGCACAATTCTGGGGGCGGGGGGAAGAGAGAATTTGCATTTCCTACGGGAATGTGTTATAATGACCAAAAAGGAGTGATGATTTTGGGTTATTTTGGCTGTCATTTGTCTGCCGGGAAGGGCTATGCCGCCATGGTGGAGACCGCCGCGTCCATTGACGCCAACACCTTTGCCTTCTTTACCCGCAATCCCCGGGGATCCAGGGCGAAGCAGGAGGATCCTGCCGACGCGGCCAGAGCGGCGGCGATGCTGAAGGGAGGCGGTTTCGGCCCTCTGGTGGCCCATGGGGCCTACACCATGAACCTGTGTACCGCCGATCCGGAGGCCAGGAATTTTGCAGCCCAGGTGCTGGCGGATGATCTGCGGCGCATGGCGGCGCTGCCAGGAAATTTTTATAACTTTCATCCTGGCAGCCATGTGGGACAGGGCGTGGAGGCGGGAATCGACTACATTGTTGCTGCATTAAAAAACGCCCTTGCCCCGGATTATCCGGTCACTGTCCTGCTGGAGACCATGGCCGGTAAGGGCAGCGAGATCGGCGGACGGTTTGAAGAGCTGAAGGCCATTTTGGACGGGGTTGGCAGTGAACGTTTGGGCGTCTGCCTGGATACCTGTCATGTCTATGATGGGGGATATGATATTGTGGGCGATCTGGACGGGGTGCTGGCGGAGTTTGACCGGGTAATCGGCCTGTCCAGGCTGAAGGCCCTGCACTTAAACGACAGCAAGAATCCCTTTGCCAGCCACAAGGACCGGCACGAATGCCTGGGAAAGGGAAGCCTGGGGGAGGACGCCTTCCGGGGGATTGTGAATCATCCTCTTTTAAGGGACAAGCCTATGATCCTGGAGACCCCCAACGAGCTGCCCGGCTACGCCCGGGAGATCTCCCTTCTGCGCAGTTTTGAATCTTAAGAAAATGTTCATTTGACTAATGATTCTTTCTGTGATTTCATATATTTATACATAGTCTGTTTATAAAATACGGAATTCTTCAGAATTCCGGACTTTATATCACAGACGCAAGAGCCGGAAATCATAGATTTGGCGCTTTGGACGGCGCCGCCCCGATAAAAACGGGGCTTTTATCAGAGGAAAAATTTTAAGGAAAGGACGGTGATGACATGGAATCCCTGATCAGTTCTGTGACGATTCTCCGGGATTCTCTGAGCGGGGACTATATCGGCTTTCTTCGCTATGCGGCCCCCGTTCTGGCGGCGATCCTGCTGCTGCGGTGTGCGCTGCCTCTGCTCACCTTCCGGCGGGAGCCGGAGATCTGGGCCTGGCTGAATCTGACCGACGGAACCCAGGTTCCCATTACCCACTGGGAAAATGTCATCGGCCGAAGCAAAACCTGTGACGTGACCATCGATTTCCCTACGGTGTCCCGGAACCACGCGGTTCTGACCCGGTATGATGACGGAAGCTGGACCATTTCCGATGTGGGCTCCAAAACCGGAACTTTGGTCAACGGCAGGGCAGTACAAATCTGCGCCCTGAAGGATCGTGACCGGATCTCCATCGGCGGCGTGGAAATGCAGCTTCAGCCCATTACGGCAAGACAGGAGGCCCGGCAGGCGGAGCTTCGCACAAAAGCCGCCAGCGGCTGGGATACCCTGGCAAATTTGATGATGCTCACCTTACTGCAGTGCTTGATGGTGTTGGGATTTTTGCTGGGCAGCGGGGAGGAAGATCTGCCCCAAATCATTTTGGGATTTGGGGGCATCATTGCTACCCAATGGGTCTTATTCCTCTTTTACTGCGTCATTCGAAGAAAATCCTTTGAGGTGGAAACCATAGCCTTTTTTCTATGCACTATGGGCATGGCGGCCATTGCCACGGTAAAGCCGGGAGAAACGGTGAAGCAGCTGATGGCCATGGTCATCGGAATTGTGGTATTCCTGATCATCGGCTGGTCATTGCGAGATCTGGAACGGGCCAAGGTGTTCCGGTATTTTGCCGTGGCCGCAGGCGTGGGCTTTCTGGTGATTACCCTGCTCTTCGGTACCGAGTATTACGGGGCCAAGAACTGGCTGATTTTCAACGGCCTGTCCCTGCAGCCCTCGGAACTGAGCAAAGTCTGCTTCGTCTATGCCGGCGCTTCCACCATGGACCGGATCATGAGCAAGCGAAACCTGATCCTGTTCATTGCCTATTCCATTGTGATCTGCTGTCTGCTGGCCCTGATGAACGACTTCGGCACGGCGCTGATTTTTTTCTGCGCCTTTTTGGTGATCGCCTATCTCCGCTCCGGCAGCGTGGGTACCGTGGCTCTGGCCATTACCGCTCTGATTTTTGCCGGTGTTTTGGTGCTGAAGATCGCCCCCCACGCCCTGCAGCGGTTTTCCACCTGGCGGCATATTTGGGAGGATCCCCAAGACACGGGTTACCAGCAGGCTCAGGCGCTGATGTGCATCGCCTCCGGCGGCCTCTTCGGCTTGGGATCGGGACAGGGGTACTTAAAATATGTATTCGCGGCGGATTCCGACATTGCCTTTGCCACCGTCTCCGAGGAATGGGGCCTTTTGATCGCGGTGATGATGGTGCTCTGCATCGCGATTTACGGTTTCTTTACCATCCGAACCTCCAGAGTGGCCCGGAGCAGCTTTTATTCCATCGGCGCTTGTACTGCCGCCAGCATTTTGGTGATCCAAACCATATTAAATTGCCTGGGAACCCTGGACGTGCTTCCCTTTACCGGGGTAACCTTTCCCTTCCTGTCCAACGGCGGCACCAGCATGATCGGCGCCTGGGGGCTTCTGGCCTTTGTCAAGGCGGGAGATACCCGGCAAAATGCCAGCTTCGCTGTGCGGCTGAGTAAAAAGGAGGCGGCGAAGGTATGAACCGAGTGACAAAAAGAACCTGGCTGATGGGCTTGTTTCTGCTGGTTTTGCTGGGGGGCATGGCGTTTTTCCTGGTGGAGTACGCCCTTTTCGCAGAAACCTGGGTGACCACCGTGGGCTCCCCCCATGTGTATAACAACGCCAATCTGGGCACCGGAACGGTGGTGGATCGATCTGGCCAGGTGCTGCTGGACATCAGCGAACAGCGCACCTACGCTTCCGACGCGGATACCCGGAAGTCCACTCTCCACTGGCTGGGAGACCGGAAGGGCTATATCAGCGCCTCCGCCGTCTCCAATTACGCGGGGAAAATGGTGGGCTTTGATCTGATCGACGGCGTGTACCAGGAATCCGGCGATGGGGGAGAGGCATCTTTGACCCTGTCCGCTGAAGTGCAGAATGTGGCCTTAAACGCGATGGCCGGGCGAAAGGGCACCATCGGCGTCTACAATTATAAAACCGGCGAGATCCTTTGCGCCCTGACCACTCCTACCTATGACCCGGACAATGTGCCGGACATCGCTTCAGACACCACCGGCGCTTATGAGGGCGTATACTTAAACCGGTTTATCCAGTCCACCTATATCCCCGGCTCCATTTTCAAAACAGTCACCACGGCGGCTGCCCTGGAATGCGTGCCGGATATTCTGGACAAGACCTTTTACTGTGACGGCGCCTATGAGTACGGAACCGAGCGAGTCACCTGTGAGACGGCTCACGGAACCCGGGATCTGAAAGGCGCTTTGGCCAGCTCCTGCAACTGCAGCTTTGCCCAGATTGCTGAGTTGGTCGGTAAAGAAAATATGCTCAAGTATGTGGAGCAGTTCCAGGTCACCGAACCGCTGAGCTTTGACGGCATCACCACCGCGGAAGGAAACTATGACATTTCCTACACCGCGCCGGTCTCCTTCGCCTGGAGCTGCATCGGCCAGCACACCGACCAGATCAATCCCGCCCGGTTCATGACATTTATGGGAGCCGTGGCGGGAGGGGGCGAGGGCGCGGAGCCTTACCTGGTCAGCCAGGTCCGCTGCGGCGAGGATGTGACTTACGAAGCCAAAACCGTGAAAACCGGACGGATCATGCCCCAGGAAACGGCCGAGACGCTGCAAAGCTATATGCGGGCCAATGTTCAGAACGTATACGGAGATTGGAATTTTCCCGGGTTGAACGTGTGCGCCAAGTCCGGCACCAGCCAGCTGGGAGGGGATCAGACCTCCAACGCCATGTTTGCCGGCTTTGTGGCGGATGAAGAATACCCCCTGGCCTTTATTGTGGTGGTGGAAAACGGCGGCTACGGAAGCTCCACCTGCGTGCCCATCTTAAGCAAGGTTCTGGCGGCCTGCAAGGACGTGCTGGACAACCAATAAACCCCTTGTGCGTTGTACACAAAAAATTAAAAAATTGCGCGCGGAATATGTTATGTTTGCTTCGTTGACAAATGTCCTTCCCTGAGATACAATATGTTCAAATTCTTCAGGAGGTACAGGGCGATGATGACTGCAAAGCGTTACCAGAATAGCTTTTCCCACTGCGCTATGGCAGCGGCCTGTTCTCCTGCCCCGCTTCGCCATCGCTTGGACACTGCTACTTGTTTGGCAGTGTCCATTTGCCTGCTGGCCATAGTAAGGATCCTATGACCGGTCTGCCGTGGCTTCTGTATGTATGAAGAGCGGTTGCGCAGCGTGTAACCGCTTTTTATAGTTTTGAGAAAAGGAGATCGTATTATGAAAAAGCTTATTGCAATGTGTCTGGCCCTGGTAATGGCCCTGTCCCTGCTTGCCGGCTGCTCTTCCCATTCCGGAAGCGACAGCGACGCCTTGAAGATCGGTATGACCGGTCCTCTCACCGGCGGCAATGCTGTTTACGGTACCGCCGTGCAGGCCGGCATCGAAATCGCCGTTGAGGAGATCAACGCCGATCCCAACAACACCCTGAAGCTGGAGTTCCAGCCTCAGGACGACGAAGCCGACGGCGAGAAGGCCGTTTCCGGCTACAACGTTCTGAAGGACTGGGGCATGCAGGTGTTCATCGGCACCGTGACCTCCAGCGCCTGCAACGCGGTTGCCCCGCTGACTGTGGAAGATGAGATCTTCCTGCTGACGCCCTCCGCCACCGCCGCGGAAGTGGCTACCGCCGGTTCCAGCACCTTCCAGATGTGCTTCACTGACCCCAACCAGGGCGCTTCCGCCGCTGAGGTCATTGCCAACAACTGGCCCGAGGCCGCCATTGGCATTGTCTACGACGCTTCCGATGACTACTCCTCCGGCCTGTATGACGGCTTTAAGAACAAGGCTGCGGAGCTGAGCCTGAACGTGGTCTGCGAGACCTCCTTCACCGGCGACACCAAGAGCGATCTGTCCACCCAGGTGACCATGTGCAAGGACGCGGGCGCCGACCTGATGTTCCTGCCCATCTACTACACCGAGGCTTCCTACATTCTGAACTACGCCAGCAGAATTGACTATGCGCCCCAGTATGTGGGCTGCGACGGCATGGACGGCATTCTGAATGTGGAAGGCTTTGACACCTCCCTGGCCGAGGGCATGGCTCTGCTGACCCCCTTCGACGCCAACGCCACCGACGAGGCCACCCAGTCCTTCGTTGCCAAGTACACCGAAAAGACCGGCGAAGTACCGACCCAGTTCGCCGCTGACGCCTACGACTGCGTTTACGCCGTTTACCAGGCTGCGGTTGCCGCCGGCGTGAAGGCGAGCGACGAGCCTGCCGATATTTGTGCGGCCCTGATCGAGCAGTTTACCTCCATGACCTTTGACGGTCTGACCGGCAAGGGCATGACCTGGGACTCCGAGGGCATGATCTCCAAGGCGCCCGCTGTCGTGGTGATCGACGGCGGCATCTACGTGCCGATGGACTGATAATTCTTTCGCATTCATGGGATGGGAAGGCATATCCTTCCCATCCCATCCGCTTGCGTTCGACAGTCCATGAGAGCGGCACAAATATTCTTTGACGCCGTCATAGGCTGTCGAGAAAGAGAGGAATCGTATGCAAATCATCCAGTATTTGATCAACGGCATCAGCATCGGCGCTGTATATGCCATTATCGCCCTGGGCTATACCATGGTCTACGGCATTGCGAAAATGCTGAACTTTGCCCACGGTGACGTGATCATGGTGGGCGCCTATATTTCCTTCTGCGTGACAAACTATCTGGGCGCGCCCGCTTGGGTAGCGCTGATTGCCGCTATGGCGGTGTGTACCGTGTTGGGCATTGTCATCGAGGGCCTGGCCTATAAGCCTCTGCGGGGCACCCCCAGCCTGGCGGTGCTGATCACGGCCATCGGCGTCAGCTACTTTTTGCAGAACGCCGCCCAGCTCATCTGGTCCTCCAGCCCCAAGAGCTTTACCAGCATCGTTACCATGAAACCCATTTCCCTGTTGGATGGCCAGCTGGTCATTACCGGCGAGGTGCTGGTAACGGTGGCGGTGTCCGCCCTGGTGATGGTGGGTTTGACTCTGTTCACCGGCAAGACCCGCACCGGCAAGGCCATGCGGGCGGTTTCGGAGGATCGGGACGCGGCTCAGCTTATGGGCATCAACGTAAACCGGACCATCTCCACCACCTTCGCCATCGGCTCCGCTCTGGCGGCGGTGGCCGGCGTGCTGCTGTGCTCCACGGTTCCCACTTTGCAGCCCACTACCGGCTCCATGCCCGGCATCCGGGCTTTTACCGCGGCGGTGCTGGGGGGCATCGGCTCCATCCCCGGGGCCATGCTGGGCGGAATCCTCATTGGCATCATTGAGACCTTTGCCAAGGCGTACATTTCCACCCAGCTTTCCGACGCGGTGGTGTTCTCTGTTCTGATTATTATCCTGCTGGTGAAGCCTGCCGGATTGCTTGGCAAGCAGGTGCAGGAGAAGGTGTGAGGTAGTCCTATGAAAAAGATACTGAACAATAAAAATACCCGCACCAATCTGATCACCTATCTGGTGGTGATCGTTGCCTTTGTGATTATGCAGACCCTGTACTCGCTGGATATGCTGAGCAACTCTATGAAAGGCTACCTGGTGCCGATCTGCGCCTATGTCTCCCTGGCGGTTTCCCTGAATCTGCTGGTGGGCGTGTGCGGCGAATTGAGCCTGGGTCACGCCGGATTCATGGGCATCGGCGCTTTTTCCGGCGTGGTGATCGCCGCCCTGTTAAAGGACGTGATCGCCAGCGATGTGCTGCGGCTGCTGTGCGCCATGGTTTTCGGCGGACTGCTGGCGGGCGCTCTGGGCTTTTTGATCGGCATCCCCGTGCTTCGGCTTCGGGGTGACTATCTGGCCATTGTGACCTTGGCCTTTGGCGAAATTGTGAAGAACCTCGTGGGAAATCTCTACGTTGGCATCGATTCCGACGGCTTCCACATGGCTATTTCCACTTCCAGAATGGAACTGCTGGAAGGGGGTACTTACCTGATTGCCGGGCCTAAGGGCGCTACCGGCGTGGAAAAGCTGGCGTCCTTCCCCATGGGCTTTGTGCTGGTGCTGCTTACCTTGTTCGTGGTGCTGAATCTGATCAACTCCAAGGAAGGGCGGGCCATCAAAGCGGTGCGGGACAACCGGATTGCCGCGGAATCTGTGGGCATTAACGTGACCGCCTTCCGGATGAAGGCCTTTGTGGTCTCAGCCTTCCTGGCAGGCATGGCCGGAGCTCTGTTCGGCATGAATTATTCCTCCTTCACTGCCAGCAAGTTCAACTTCAACACCTCCATCAACATCCTGGTGTTTGTGGTTCTGGGTGGCATGGGCAATATTCTGGGCAGCGTGATCTCCGCCACAGCGCTGTATGTGCTGCCTGAGGCCATGCGCGGCCTGGAGGATTTCCGGATGCTGCTGTATGCGGTGGTGCTGATTCTGGTGATGCTCTTTACCTGGTCGCCTAAGGTGAAGGAAAAGACGGAGGTTGTTTCCGAATGGGTAAAGGGCCTATTTTATAAATTAACCGGGAAAAAGGAGGTGGGCGTCAATGAATGAATATTCCAGGAAAATTCTAAAGGTCCCCACCTATACTTTGCTTCGGGAGCAGGATATCAGCAAGCAGCCTGTTCTGGATGTGCGTAATCTGGGCATTGACTTCGGAGGACTGACCGCGGTTGACAGCTTTAACATCACCATCGGCCCCACCGAGATCTCCGGCCTGATCGGGCCCAACGGCGCGGGTAAGACCACCATTTTCAACCTGCTCACCGGCGTGTATCAGCCCACCCGGGGCTCGGTGCTGATTAACGGCATCGACATCAAGGGCATGCCCATTCACAAGGTCAACCGGCTGGGAATTGCCCGTACCTTCCAGAATATCCGCCTGTTTACGGATATGACGGTGCTGGATAATGTGAAGGTGGGCATGCACAACTCCATCCACTGCTCTTTTGCCGACAGCATGCTGCGTCTGCCTGCCTACTTTAAATCGGAAAAAATGAGCAATGAGAAGGCTATGGAGCTGCTTTCCTTTATGGGACTGGCGGACGAAGCGGATGTGAAGGCAGGCAGCCTTCCTTACGGCATCCAGCGGCGGCTGGAGATTGTCCGGGCTTTGGCAACCAACCCCTCTATCATTTTGCTGGATGAGCCTGCCGCCGGTATGAACCCCAGCGAGACAGCGGAGCTGATGAATCAGATCCGCCGCATCCGGGACACCTTCCACATTGCCATTTTCCTCATTGAGCATGACATGAACCTGGTGATGAACGTGTGCGAGGCCATTGCCGTGGTCAACTACGGCCGGATCATTGCCAAGGGCACCCCGGAAGAGATCCGCCAGGATCCGGCGGTCATTGAAGCCTATCTTGGCAGAGAGGAGGGCAAAGCCTGATGCTGAAAGTGGAAGATATGCACGTGTACTACGGCGCCATCCATGCCATCAAGGGCGTTTCCTTCGCGGTAAACGAAGGAGAGATCGTTGCCCTCATCGGCGCCAACGGAGCCGGTAAGTCTACCATCCTGAAGACCGTTTCCGGCCTGATGCACCCCCGCAGCGGCTCCATCTCCTTCTGCGGCCAGGATATCACCCATACCGACGCCTATAAGCTGATCCGTACAGGACTGGCCCAGGTGCCGGAGGGCCGCCGGATCTTCCTGCAAATGACGGTGCAGGAGAACCTGGACATGGGCGCTTATGTAAATAAGGAAGTGTCTCAGAAGGACCTGGATATGGTCTTTGATTATTTCCCCCGGCTGAAGGAGCGGCGCAAGCAGATCGCCGGAACCCTCTCCGGCGGCGAGCAGCAGATGCTGGCCATGTCGCGGGCGCTTATGAGTCACCCTAAGCTGATGATGCTGGACGAGCCTTCCATGGGTCTTGCCCCCATTCTGGTGGATCAGATCTTTGACATTATCAAGGAGCTGCATAAGGCGGGCACCACCATTTTGCTGGTGGAGCAGAACGCCCGCAAGGCCCTGCAGATCGCCGACCGGGCCTATGTGCTGGAAACCGGTAAGATCACCCTCAGCGGTACCGGTGAGGAACTGGCAAGCTCCGACGATGTAAAGAAGGCATACTTAGGCGGCTGACCACATAACCGAAACACCCTCTGCATAGAATTTGCAGGGGGTGTTTTTATGTGCCGGAAGAGTCATCTGCAGGGATGGTGCTGCGTATGCTTTGGCCTGGGACTGATCCTGGGGCATTGCCTGGGAAGCTGGTTTGTTTGCTGCTGCGGCGGTATCGGGCTGATTGTGCTGGGTTTTTCCCTAATGGGAAGAAGATGACGGCATAAACTTGTCCCGAGGTGAATATACTGTATCACCAAACCCAGTAAGGAGTGATTCAAATGCAGCTGCAGTTTCATAAATCTACACACAGCTACATGATTATGCCTTTGCAGGAGATCCAGAACGGCGAGGCTACCCAGGAGATCAAGCTGCCTGACGGTATGCCGGACATTGGCCGGATACTGGCGGCCTGGGGACAGGTGATTCTCCGGGGAAAGGAATGGCGGGGCGACAGTGTCGCCTGCTCCGGCGGGCTGATGGTCTGGGTGCTGTACGCGCCGGAGGACGGCAGCCAGGAGCGGGTGATCGATGGGTGGATCCCCTTCCAAATGAAGTGGGATCTGCCTGACCGCACGCCGGAGGGTGAGATACGGATCCGGTGTATGCCCAGATTTGTAGACGCCCGATCTGTTTCCCCCCGTAAGATCATGGTACGTTCCGGCGTTGCCGCCATGGCGGAGGCCTTTTCCCCCATGGAGGGGGAGACGTATCTTCCCGACGAGAATATCCAGGGGGTCGAGCTGCTGCGCAGCACCTATCCCATACGGCTGCCCAAGGAGGTTGGGGAGAAAACCTTCCTGATCGATGAGGAACTGACGGTGTCCGGGCCTGATCCACAGCCGGAGAAGATCATTTACTACTGCCTGCGGCCTGCCGTTACGGATAAAAAGGTGCTGGCAAATAAGATTGTATTCCGGGGGAACGGAAATCTCCATGTTCTGTACCGGGGTGAAGAAGGCCAGATGAACAGCGTGGATTTTGAAGTGCCTCTGTCTCAATATGCCCAGCTGAACGGAGAATACAGCGTGGATGCCCAGGTGGATGTTTTCTTAATGCCTACCAGCCTGGAACTGGAGCTGGACGATGAGGGGCATTTCCGGCTGAAAGCGGGATTGACCGCGCAGTACATCGTTAACGACCGGGAAATGCTGGAGCTGATCCAGGACGCGTATGCCCCCAATCGGGAGTTGCGTGGGGAGTTGCGCCAGATGGAGCTTCCCGCGATTCTGGAAAGCCGGCGGGAAAATCTGTATGGGGAACAGAACATTCCTGCCGACGCGGATCAAGGGGTGGACGTCAGCTTTTTGCCGGACTTCCCCCGGCAAAGACGGAACGGAGACCGGGTGGAAATGGAGATCCCCGGTACTTTCCAGGTGCTTTACTATGGGGCGGACGGCGTTCTCCATACGGCTATCGCCCGGTGGGAGGGGCAATACCCCATGAACGCGGATGAAAACAGCCGCCTGACGGTGCTGCCTATGGCTGTGGAAGGGCTGCAGGCAGGGGTAGGAAATGGCAGTGTCAATGTGAAAATGGAACTGCCGCTGGCCGTCACCGCTATGACCAGGCAAGAGATCCCTATGGTCATCGGGATCGAACTGGGGGAACAGACGGAGCCGGAGGCCAACCGCCCCTCTTTGATCTTGTGCCGGGCGGGAAGCATGGGACTGTGGGATATGGCGAAAACCGCCGGTTCTACAGTGGACGCCATACGCAAAGCAAATCAGCTGACTGAGGAACCGGCTCCCGGACAGATGCTTCTGATCCCGGTAAACTGAGGCTTCCGTAAAAAAGCGCCGCCCCGGGGGAGATCCGGGGCGGCGCTTTGGCAGAGTGTCGCATTGCGGGGGATATATTCTGCCACTGTCAGCATAATGGATTCACGGAAGGAAATACAAGGGAAAGGCGTCGAAAAAGTTTATGAGATTTCTCTTGTAACAGTTGACAGCCGGTGATATAATAATGGGTAGAGATTTTTTACAGAAGGTGTTTTTATGACAAAAATCGATATTTATTCCGGTTTCCTTGGAGCCGGTAAGACAACGCTGATCAAAAAGATGATCGTGGAGGCTTATAAGGGCCAAAAAATCGTGCTCATTGAAAATGAGTTCGGCGAAATCGGCATTGACGGCGGCTTTTTGCATGACGCGGGAATCAACATTACGGAGATGAATTCCGGCTGCATCTGCTGCTCCCTGGTTGGCGACTTTGGCAAGGCCCTGACCCAGGTGATCGAGCAGTATGATCCGGATCGGATTCTCATTGAGCCCTCCGGCGTGGGCAAGCTGTCCGATGTAATCGCCGCGGTGAACAAGGTGACCAACGAGAAGGTCACCCTGGGATATACCGTGGCCGTGGCCGACGCCGGTAAGGTGAAGGTTTATATGAAGAACTTCGGCGAGTTCTATAACAACCAGATTGAAACCGCCTCTACCATCATCCTTTCCCGTACCGGCAACATCCCCCAGGCAAAGCTGGATACCGCAGTGGAGCTGATCCGGGAGCACAACCAGGTGGCTACCATCGTCACCACCCCCTGGGAGCAGCTGACGGGCCCTCAGCTTCTGGAAGCCATGGAAGGCAAGGCCTCCGTTGCCGCGGAGCTGGCAAGACTGGAAAAGGAGCGGCTTCAGGCGGAAGAGGAAGAAGAGGAACATCACCACCATCATGACCATGAGGCGGAAGCGGATGAACATCACTGCTGCCACCACGACCATGAGGAGGACGAGGAGCACCACTGCTGCCACCATCACCACGATCACGAGGATGGGCACCATCATCATGATCACGAAGGGGAACACCACTGCTGCGGTCACCACCATGACCATGAGGAAGAAGAGGGACACCATTGCTGCCATCATGACCACGAGCATCATCACCATCATCACCATGCTGACGAGGTGTTCACCTCCTGGGGCGTGGAGACCGCCAAGAAGTTCACCATGGAAGCGGTGGAGGAAGCCCTGCACGCTTTGGATTCCGGCAAGTACGGTATGATCCTCCGGGCCAAGGGCATTCTGCCGGCCCAGGATGGCAGTTGGATTCACTTTGACTATGTTCCCGAGGAATTCAATGTCCGCAGCGGCTCTGCAGATATTACCGGCAAGCTGTGCGTTATCGGTTCCAAACTGGATGAGGCCGGTGTGGCGGAACTGTTTGGGGTGTAAGATATGACCCAGATCCCAGTTTATGCCTTTACCGGCTTCCTGGACTCCGGGAAAACCAAGTTTATTCAGGAGACATTGGAAGACGAGCGGTTCAACGCCGGGGAGCGGACGCTGCTGCTGGTGTTTGAAGAAGGGGAGGAGGAATATGACTTCTCCGCCTATCCCCATAAAAATGTGTATCTGGAAGTGCTGGATCAGCAGACGGTCACCACCAAGCAGCTGCAGGCCCTGGCGAAAAAGTACAAGGCCCAGCGGGTGGTGGCAGAGCTGAACGGCATGCAGCAGGTAGGGGATCTGTACATGCGATTCCCGGAGAATTGGGTGGTGGCCCAGGAGGTCATGTTCGCTGATTCCACCACCATCATGGCCTATAACGCCAACATGCGCAATCTGGTCATGGACAAGCTGGTGGGCGCCCAGATGGTGGTATTCAACCGTCTGGAAAAGGGATGCGATGTGATGCCCTATCACAAGCTGGCCCGGGCGGCCAGCCGCCGGATCGACATCCTCTACGACTACACCGACGGAACCACCTCCTTTGACGAGATCCAGGATCCTTTGCCCTTTGATATCAACGCCCCGGTGATCCAGGTGAAGGACGAGGACTATGCCCTGTGGTACCGGGACGTAAGCGAGGAGCCGGAAAAGTACGACGGCAAGACCGTTTCTTTCAAAGCCCAGGTGGCCATGCTTCGCCGGGAGAAGAACGGCATGTTCGCCCCCGGCCGGTTTGTGATGACCTGCTGTGTGGAGGACATCCAGTTCTGCGGCATTCCCTGCCGCTATGACAAGGCCGCTTCCCTGGAGTCCCGGGAGTGGGTCATGGTAACCGCCAAGATCTCCGCGGAAAAGCATCCCCTGTACAAAGGAGACATGGGGCCGGTGCTTACTGCCATCCAGGTGATAAAGGGCGTGGTTCCCGCGGAGCCGGACGTGGCAACCTTCTAAGGAAACTCCGAATAAATCGTCTGCGGCTGAGCAGCAGACGATTTACTATGAAAGCTCCGCATTCATAGTAAAATGATTTATAAATGCCAGCATCTCGCCCCTTGCGAGGCAACCGATGCGGATGCATATCCATACCCATGCGCCGCAGCCTTTCATGAATGGTGGCGCACGGCAAAAGCGCATGGGTATTTAATCAGAGCTTCCCTAAATTGAATACAAAAACCGTCATTTCAGCCCTGAAGGAAGAAATGACGGTTTTCTCTTTTGGAATTTGTCAGCGGAAGAAGCGAACGGTTAGCCACTAAGGCTCCGGGAGTTTACCCGTACACGAACGCTTCTTCCAGAATTAGTATATCAACGCTACTTGAGATTGTCAAGGAAATGCACCGGAGTGTGTTATCCTGTTATTAAATTTGTTTCATTTGGGGCTTACAGCTATATGATCTACTAAGTTGAGTTGAATATGCTATGTCCTATAAACATAACGAAGAATCGGCTGCGCTCAATGCGCCCAAGGCTACGGGAAACCCGACTCTCGTTACCGATTCCGAAACTAGTGCAGCAAAATGTTTGGAATATGTCAATTACTCAAACTTCGCACCCCTAAAAAACCAAACTTTTTAGCCGATTTTGCGAAATAAAAAAGCAGTACAGACCCAATGTATGGTATAATGTAATCACCACAAAACACCAAACACATACAAGGGGTCTGCACTATGAACAGTATAGCATTTGATGTTGAAAATGAAAAGCGTTTTTCTTCCAGAATCCAAATTTTTTTCAAACGATATCAGATCAGCAGCATTTTGAAGAAGAGCAAGTCTGTCCTGAAGCTGACAAAGGAATGCCGCTCCCTGTCCTATGACGCAATGTGCGCCCAGACTGCCGTTGTATTGATGCGGTATATGTTCCTGGCAGTTGGTGTCCGGGAGGACAGAGACCTTCGCTCGTCCGGGCCGCTGTTTTGCCTGGTTGCGGACGAACTGGCAGACATTTCCTTTGCTGCCGCCTTTGAGAAATTGCAACTTTTTCTTCAAAAACTGCTGGAGGGATTTATTGCCCGGAAAGAGGAAATTTCTGCGCTTGTTGTGGATTTCCTTGCGGGTCTGCCTG
>CALWXR010000014.1 GCA_944385535.1 uncultured Oscillospiraceae bacterium | reverse complement strand
ATTGTACTGTGTCCAAGCCATGCTTGAATCTCTTTAAGGCTAACGCCTTGTGCGAACAGAAGAGAGGCACATGTGTGCCCTTACAGTATAATTACGACAAACCGGGAAAGCCCTACAATACCAACGGTTTTTGGGATTCTGCCACCTGATTCTTCGTTCTTTTCCAACCCGAAAAATCAAGCAGAATGAAGGCAATTTTTTGGAGGTGTTAAATTCACGACAAATTCATATCCCCCGGGTAAGGCTCACCTTATCCAAGATTAAGGGCATTTCCGCGATATGGGAATGCCCTTTTTCTATGCCCAAAATATTTGAAAGGAGGCGCTGCTATGCCTGAAAAAGTGCCGGAAACGCTGGGTGCGATTTACCGGATGCTGCTATCCCAGCTACACCCACACCCACAAAATCCCTTTGCTGTGCGGGACGATCCCGCCATGCAGGAACTTACCGAAAGCGTTCAGAAAAGCGGTGTCCTGGTTCCCGCCATTGTCCGGCCCCGTGAAACAGGCGGCTATGAGCTGATTTCGGGTCACAGACGGAAACACGCCTGCGAACAAAACGGAATGGATTTCATGCCAGTCATTGTCCTGGACTTAAACGATGATGAAGCCATCATCCGTCTGGTAGACAGCAACATCCAGCGTGAGAACATTCTGCCATCGGAACGGGCCAAGGCATACAAGATGAAAATGGATGCCATCAAGCGCCAGGGAGCCAGAACAGATTTAACTGCGCCGAACGGTTCGGCAAAGTTCCGAAGCGATGATCTCATTGGAGAAAAGGATGGTGTCAGCGGCGATACTGTGCGCAACTACATCTCTCTTACCAATCTTGCCCCGCCGCTGATGCAGATGGTAGATGACGGTAAAATTGCTCTTACCCCGGCCTACCAAATTGCAGCACTGTCCAAGGAAGAACAGGCCATTTTGCTGGAAACCATGGACAGTGAGCAGGCTACCCCGTCACTCTCCCAGGCCCAGCGTATGAAGAAACTGAGCCAAAGCGGAGAACTGAACGAGGACACCATGCTTTCCATCATGATTGAGCCGAAAAAGCCGGTGCGCAATGACATTACTCTCTCCGGCGAAAAGCTGCGCAAGTATTTTCCCCGTTCCTATTCTCCCATGCAAATGGAAGCCGTGATCTTCAAACTACTGGAGGCATGGCAGCGCAAACGGCAGCGCGACCAAAGCCGTTAAAACTGAATATTCCCAACCAACCGGACAGGCCCTTGCTTGCCCGGTTATTGTTATGTCAACCATAGGAGGTTTCATGTACATCCGAAGATTCACTTACAAAGCTAAAGATGTGGACTGCAAATACTGCACGGAATACCGGGGCAAAAACAAATGTCCGCATTCCGTTTGTCCGTATCTGGCAGAACGCATTGAAGCCGGAGCCGTTACTTATCAGGACGCTGTAAACTCCATCGCTTATACGGGATGCCAGATGATCCGCCGACTGCCCAAACTGATCTGCGAGTATCAGGATTCCTTTTGGGTGGATGACCGGCACAAATCCCGTATGGAGTTCTTTCACACCCGTATGGGCTATGCCCCCGGAAGAAACACCCCGGCTTATTATGCCGCCATGTATCTGCTGACCGCCAACGAAACCATTCATTGGCGTACCGCGAACTGCTTCTGCCACTCTGGAATCGATTTCAGTTTCGCAATCCTGAAAGGCATCAACCCGCACAACTACGCACTGTATTGCGCTGCCCTCGGCTTATGCACTGAGCGCAGAGGTGTCACATTGTCTGAGCTGGCAGACCGGGAGCTGATCGACGACGAGAATTTCCGGCTGATTATCAATGCCATGCTTATTGCCAAGTATGGCATTGCCGCGATGAAGCTGAGAAAGGATGTGACCACCCATGACCAGTGATTTTGGCGTCGCATCCGGTCACATCGAGTATTCCAACCGCCGTTTTTACGACGACACCCGTCACATGGCGATTATCGAAGTCCCGAAGCACATAGCGGAGCTTGATGAATTCCAATATGAGCTTCCAGTGTACGCGCCGGATTGCTCATACCGTGCCCGACTGTTTTTGTCGGAAGAAGGCTACAAAACCATTCGCGCTCTGGAGCTGAAAGGGATGCTCACGATCCTGCACCATGCAAACGTCATCAACGGGTATCTCGTTGACGATAGAAAACCGAAACGAAAAAATGCAAGAAAACACAAGGAGGATATGTAATTATGACTACCGTTGAAAAACTGATTGCTTCCATCACCAACATCTGCATTGACCTGGGTATTCGCGGCAAGTACGGGCCGGACGAGATAGCCAGCCTGGTCTGTGACATCCATTTCACATACCTGTATGACGCCCTGCGGGACAGAGCGGAGCCTGTGTATGCCTATTCCACAGACGGCAAACGCCCCATGACCCTGAAGTACCGGAGTGCGAAGCTGTTTGAGGGCAGCGCCACGCTGCTCTGGCGGGAGCCTACGCTGCGCGTGGATGATCTGGACGTGGCAGCAAGCCGCTATCTGGAGCTGTGGCTGCGGGAGGATATGAGCATCGCCGTGGTATCCTGCGTTCAGATCGTCTATGGCGACGAGGATGACTACATCACCGAGTTCCGGGAGTACAAGGGCGATCAGTTGCCTGCTACCGAGCCTGCACCTGATCTGCTGGACTTTCTGGATTGTATCGAGGATCTGTACCCCGAAGAATTCCACTCGGATGAAGTCGTGGTCTATGAACCCTGAGTCTGGGATCAAGACAGGTATAGGCTGATTCTGCCACACCGCCTGACTGTCCCCATGAAAAGAGGTGATATACAATAGCTGTATTCCGAGTAGAAAAAACGAAGGACTATACCGTGATGGCAAATTACCACCTGCGGGATAAAACTCTGTCCCTGAAAGCAAAGGGACTGCTCTCCCTGATGCTTTCCCTCCCGGAGGATTGGGATTACACTACAAAGGGGCTTGCCTGCATCTGCAAGGACGGTGTTGACAGTATCTGCGCGACGATCAAGGAATTGGAGAAGGCCGGTTATGTCCAGCGCCGCCGCCTGCGGGATGCCCAAGGGCGGCTGACCGATGTGGAATATACCATCCTGGAAAAGCCGGTATCTCCGCCTGCACCGTCGGATTCACCTAAACGGGAAAATCCAGTCTTGGATAATCCAGTCTTGGGTTTTCCAGAACAGGAAAATCCAGAACAGGGAAAACCAAAACAGGAAAAACCCGCACAATTAAATATACAAGAATTAAATATAGATCAATCAAATACTGATCTATCAAATACTCATTCATTCCTTCTAGCGGAAGCTCCCGCTGAAGGACAGAAGGATGCAAGGGATGAGAGAGATAAGATCAAGCATCAGATTGAGTACGATTGGCTGCGGCAGCAGTATCGAATGGAACCGCTGGATGAGCTGGTGGAAATCATGCTGGAGGTGGCTATGAACCGCAGTCCCACCATCCGAATTGGCAGGGATGCAGAATACCCAACCTCCTATGTGCAGGAACGATTTTCAAAGATCAATGTCATGCACATTGAACGGGTCATGGACGGGATCGCGGACAACCACACTCAGGTACGCAACACCAGAGCCTATCTTCTGGCATCCCTGTTCAATTCTGTTTCCACCCTGGACAATCACTGTACCATGCAATACAACCACGATTTTGGCGGCTCCCTATGAGCCGCTTTTTTCGTGCCCGGACACCGGGAGAAAGGAAGGAAAATGAAGAAAAGACCTCTCGCATATATTACCGCACCCTGGGGTAAAAACGAAAGCGAAAACGCAAAGCTGGCAGATCGGTATTGCCGTGCTGTCTACGACGCCGGATATAACCCCTGCTGTCCCCTGGTTCAGCAGGCCCGGTTCCTTCGGGATGCAATTCCCCAGGAACATAAGGATGGTCTGGATATGGCAAGGGATTATCTGCGCCGTGCAAATGTCCTGGTAGTCTGCGGCGCTGCCGTGGATGAGGCGGTGAAAAACGACGTTGCCATGGCCGAGCGGCTGCGCATTACTGCCACAACCCTGGACGGCATTCTGACCGTGAAGGGGCAGGGACGCGGCGGAGAGGAGTGCCGTGAGTAACGGAAAAACCATTGCCCAGCAGATGGAGGAAGCCCGGATTCAGGCTGGTGCCCAGAACTACAAAGGTCATGACTACATGGACATGGCCCGGTTTGACAAAAATACCCAGCACATGATTATCTTCCATGTCCTGACCCATGATTCCCCGGTGGGTGACAAAGGTGACAGGATGCGCCTGTTTCTCTCCGATAAGGGCTACCAGAAAGCTCTGGAGAACGAAAAAAGCGGGAACATCCAGATTCTGTCCCACGCCAAGGTTATTCGGGGAAATCTCCTCTATGACCGCAAAGATCAGATACGATAAGGAGGTTCTATGGAACTGAAGAAACTGCTGCACCGCCTGGTGGTTCCTCCCTAGCGGGGATTGCCTTCTCCCTGCAAATTTACGGAAAGGAGATGATGCCCCATGCAGGAAGAAGTGGAACAAAGAGTTGTCACCCTCATTGTCAACTGCTCCAAGCTGACAGAGCAGGAGCTGCGCAAAGCGCTCAGCAAATTTCTTGCCCAAATGAAAACCCACCGCCAAAATAAGCAGCCACACGGCAAAATGACCGTCAAAAAGCTCGCTGCCCAGAATCGGGGCTTGCAGAGCGTGGAGGTCACGGACCAGAACATCGGTTCCTTCAAACGGATTGCCAGGAAGTACGGTATTGACTTTGCTCCTTATAAGGCAAAGGGACAGGATCGCTACCTGATTTTTTTCAAAAGTCAGGATGCCGATGCCATGACCGCCGCTTTCAAGGAATACACGGATCAGATCGTGAACAAGAAATCCCGGCCCTCCGTACTTGCCAAGCTGCAACAGTTTAAGGCGCTGATTCAGTCCGCTGTGGTGGATCGGACAAAGAAAAAGGAGCTGGAACGGTGAGGCAAGTAAACTGGAAGAAGGTCCTTTTGCCCAACCTCCCCTATGTGGTCATCGCCCTGTTTGCCACTAAGCTGGGGCAGGCTTTTCGCTTGGCTTCCGGTGCCGATCTGTCCGGGAAGCTTCTGCACTTCATGGAGGGTATGGTAGCAGCATTCGATACCGCCGTGCCCAGCTTTCACCCTGCGGATCTCTGTGTGGGCATTGCAGCCGCAGCGGCAATTCGGCTGGCTGTCTATGTGAAGGGCAAGGACGCGAAAAAGTTTCGCAAGAATCTGGAATACGGCTCCGCCCGGTGGGGCACAGCAGAGGATATAAGGCCCTTTGTTGACCCGGTGTTTGAAAACAACATCATCCTCACACAGACAGAGAGACTGACCATGAACAACCGCCCTGCCGATCCCAAAGCCGCCAGAAATAAGAATGTCCTTATCATCGGCGGCTCCGGTTCCGGCAAGACCCGGTTCTGGCTGAAGCCCAACCTGATGCAGTGTACTTCCAAGAAGTACCCCGTCAGCTTTGTAGTCACCGATCCCAAGGGCAGCATCGTCACCGAGTGCGGAAAAATGCTTCTGCATTTTGGCTACCGGCTGAAAATTCTGAACACCATCAACTTCAAAAAGTCCATGCACTATAACCCTTTCGCCTACATCCACAGCGAGAAGGACATTTTGAAGCTGGTAACTGCCCTGATTGCCAACACCAAGGGTGAGGGCAAAGCCGGGGACGATTTCTGGGTCAAGGCGGAAACCCTGCTGTACACGGCGCTCATTGGTTACATCCACTATGAGGCCCCGGTGGAGGAGCAGAACTTCTCCACCCTCATTGAGTTTATCAATGCCATGGAGGTTCGGGAGGATGACGAGGAATTTCAGAATCCGGTTGACCTGATGTTCGCGGAACTGGAAAAGGAAAAGCCCCAGCACTTCGCTGTCAGGCAGTATAAGAAATACAAATTAGCCGCCGGCAAAACAGCAAAGTCGATCTTGATTTCCTGCGGCGCACGGCTGGCTCCTTTTGATATTCAGGAGCTACGTGACCTGACCGCCTATGACGAGCTGGAGCTGGACACCCTGGGGGATCGCAAGACCACCCTGTTTATCATTATGTCAGATACCGACGATACCTTCAATTTCCTCATTTCCCTGTGCTACACCCAGCTTTTCAACCTCCTCTGCGAGAAAGCCGACGATGTGTATGGCGGCAGGCTTCCAGTTCATGTCCGCTGCCTGATCGACGAGGCGGCAAATATCGGGCAGATTCCCCGGCTGGAAAAGCTGGTAGCAACCATACGTTCCCGGGAGATTTCCTGCTGTCTGGTGCTGCAAGCCCAGAGCCAGCTCAAGGCCATTTACAAGGACAATGCCGATACCATCATCGGCAATATGGACACGTCCATTTTCCTGGGCGGCAAAGAGCCGACCACCCTAAAGGAGCTGTCCGCCGCGCTGGGGAAAGAAACGATTGACACCTTCAACACCGGAGAGAGCCGTGGGCGGGAGGTTTCCCATTCCCTCAACTATCAGAAACTGGGCAAGGAGCTTATGAGCCAGGACGAACTGGCCGTCATGGACGGCGGCAAGTGTATCTTGCAGCTTCGGGGCGTCCGCCCGTTTCTGTCCAACAAATACGATATCACCAAGCATCCCAACTATAAGTTCACATCCGACTTTGACAAGCGAAACGAATTGGACATAGAGCGTTTCCTGTCCCACCGCCTCCGGCTGAAACCGGAACAGCCCTGCGAGGTGTATGAAGTGAATTCTTCCGGCCCAACTGCCTGATTCGGCAGAATCTATAGAAAGATCAGAGAAGTCAAAGTAAAGTGTCCCTTCAAAATCATTCTTATTTTGGAGGTCCACTTAAATGGCATTTTTCAATTCCGCTATCAATGTTTTGCAGACCCTGGTCGTTGCTCTGGGCGCTGGTCTTGGCGTATGGGGCGCAATCAATCTGCTGGAAGGTTACGGCAATGACAACCCCGGTGCAAAGTCCCAGGGCATGAAGCAGCTCATGGCTGGCGGCGGTGTGGCGCTGATCGGCATCACCCTGGTGCCGCTGCTCTCCGGTCTGTTCACTACCTAAGCCTAGCGTAGAAAACCAGGAAGCTCCTATCTCAACTGGGGTAGGAGCTTTCCCATTCCCATGCGAAAGGAGATCTAATGATGAAACACTTACGGAGGATGATTTCTCTCCTGCTGGTGTTGGTTCTGTGCTTTGGGCTAATTCCCGGTGTGTCAGCCGCAGAAGCGGATACACCGGGAGCCAGTACGGAACCAGAATCGACACAAGCCGAGGAAGCAACCACTCCTGACGAAGAAACCCAGGCAGAAGAAACAACGTCCCCTTCAACGGAGTCTGAGACAGAATCCACCGAAGGTTTGGAAGAGGGAGCCTTGGCAGACGAGCCGGAAATCATGGCATTCGCTTCCGATGATTACGCCGTTATGAGCATCGCCAGCACCCAGAACAGCATCATGCTGTTCGATTATGCGGACAATGGCAACTACACCACGGTATTAAACTATCAGGTGTCCTGTACTTACAAACCCAACGGTACTGATACGACCCGAACGGCGTACATCAAGAACATGGGCTGGCATTTTGCCCGGTACGGCGGAGTGGCCTATGCGGATGACCCCATCTATTGCATCGAGCCTTGGCGCACCTACGCTGCCAGCACCTCCGGCAACTCCGTAGACCGGGGCGTGACTCTGGATGGCAGTGGCAGCACCCAAGGCTCCAATGTCTGGTATGCGCTGCCCGCTGCGAGACGGGAAGCCATTGGCCTGATCCTGCTGTACAGTAACCAGATGTGGGATCACTCCATCAGCGTGACCACCACCTCCAAGGCCAACAATCCCAACGTTCCGCTCCGTGTGGCAACACAGTTCCTGATCTACGAGATTGTCTGTGGATTGCGTGATCCCAGCACATTTACGCTTAACTCCACCAACGAGTGCGGAACGGCTGGTGACATCTTCTACAATGCGGGTGTAGCTTCCGTTTCCAACTTTGCGCCCAATTACAACACCTTGGTGTCCAACATCCAGGCTGCAAAGAAGATTCCCAGCTTCACGAGTTCTTCCAGCAGCAGTGCGCCGACGATCACTCTAAGCGGTACGTCTACCTCTGTAACGGATTCCAACGGCGTGCTGTCCAATTTCAGTTTCTCCAATGGAAGCGGGGCCAGCTTCAGCAAGAGCGGGAACACCCTGACAATCACCCAGACCGGAACCATTTCGGCATCCACCGTCTTTACGGCAACCCGGTATGCTCCCTCTGCCGCCAGCTCTACCTACAATATTTGGTATATGTCCGGTTCTACTTATCAGACCTGCATCAGCCTGTACAGTGCTTCCAGCGGCAATATCAATGCCTACTTTAAGCTGAAAGCTCCCGATCCGGGTGCTATCAGTCTGACGAAAACCACAGAGGACGGGCAAAACCTATCCGGCTGGCAATTTGGGATTTACAGCAACAGTGCCTGCACCACTCTGGTGTCTGGCCCGCACACCACAAATACCAGCGGTAAGATTTCCGTTACAGGGCTGACTGCCGGAACCTACTATGTTAAGGAGTTGGGGCATACGGACAGCAGTATCAACGCCCTGTATACCTGCACCAGTACCAATCCCCAAATGGTGACCGTCACCAGCGGCGGCACCGCTTCGGTCAGTTTCTACAACAAACTGAATACGGGTTCCATCAGCCTGACGAAAACAACCGAGGACGGCAAAAATCTGTCCGGCTGGCGCTTTGGAATTTACTCTGATTCTTCCTGTACCAGTCTGGTATCCGGGCCGCACACTACGGACAGCAGCGGAAAGATTTCCGTTACGGGACTTACCCCCGGCACTTACTATGTGAAGGAGCTGGGACACACGGACAGCACCATCAATGCCCTGTACTACTGTGCCAGCATCAACCCGCAGTCGGTGACTGTGACCGCAGGTGCCACAGCAACGGTCAGCTTCACAAACAAGCTGAACACCGGCAGCGTGAAGCTGGTCAAGACCACAAACACAGGTCAGAACCTGAGTGGTTGGCAGATTGGGCTTTACTATGATGCTGCCTGCACCAGTGCTGTCACCGGTTCTCCCTTTACCACCGGGGCAGACGGCAGCGTGACTGTTACAGGATTGACCATCGGAACTTATTACGCAAAGGAAGCAGCCATCAGCGATCCCTACTGGGTCTGCGATTCCGCTGTGAAAACGGTGACAGTTACGGCCAATGCTACGGCAACTGTGACCTTCTCCAATACCCATTATGGCGATCTGCGCATTCAAAAGAACGCCGTGAACGGTTCCGCGGAGGGATGGAGCTTCCAGATTCTGGATGCCAATAAAAACATCCTGTCCACTGTCAAAACCGGAGCGGACGGCTATGCCTATTCGGGGAAGCTGCTGCCGGGAAATTACTATGTGCGGGAAGTTCATGACCGGGATGACACCTATTGGGAGTACGATGCCACCGTAGAAAAGCAGGTAACGATCACAGCCGGTTCACAAGCAGAAGTGTCCTATACCAATACGCAGTATGGACGTATCGAGTTCCAGAAAACCACCAATACGGGCAATCATCTGGAAGGCTGGACATTCCGGGTAAAGGACTCCGACGGCAATGTTGTGGGGGACTACACCACAGACGAAAACGGCTATGCCTGCACCGGGAAACTGGCTCCGGGACGCTATCTTATCGTTGAGCTGCCTACAGAGGATAATTACTGGTGTACGGAACTGGGCTTCCATGATGTAACCGTCATCGCAGGAAAAACCTCCGTGGACACCTGGCTGAACAAGGAACAGGGCCTGGGCTGGTTCTACAAGAAAACCAACACCGGAGAATCCGTGGAGGGCTGGCACATTACTATCTATGCGGATGAAGGCTGCACCCAGGAGATCGGAACGCTTATCACCAACGAGGAAGGCAAGGCGGGGTACTATCTTGACCCCGGCACCTACTGGGCCAAGGAAACCGGAGACGAGTATGGCCGCTTTGAGGATGAATACTGGATGGTGGATGAAACCATTCAGGAATTCGAGATCAAGCCCCATGAGGATGTTTCCATTACCTTCACCAATATCCAGTACGGCAGGCTGAAAATCATCAAAACCGTAGAGGGTGACGGCAGCGTTGCGGGCTGGCAGTTCAAGATCACGGATGCCAATGGGACAGAAATTAAGGGTTCTCCCTTGACTTCCCAGGCAGACGGCACCATCCTGACGGAAAACATTCTCCCCGGTGAGTACACCATCGAAGAACTGTTCCCGGAGAACAGCCTGTTCTACTGCAAAAGTGAGAATCCCCAGAGAATTACAGTTGCCCAGGGCAAGACCGCAGAGGTTTTCTTCACCAACACCCTGCGTCCCGGTAAGATCACCGTTGAGAAGGTAGACACCACCGGAAGCCCCCTGGAAGGGGCCACTTTCCTGCTGGAATGGAGTGCGGAGGGTTCCCTGTGGTATCCCGTAACCTATTCCGATTCTGAAGTTGTCGTGCGGGGCGGCTGCTCCAATCCCGATGTTGTGGAAGGGTGCCTGACTACCGGAATGGACGGTATTCTGGAATGGGGCAGCCTCTATCCTGGCTTACAGTACCGCCTGACGGAAACCAAAGCACCGGACGGCTTCAAGCTGCTCACCAACACCGCTTTTGAAGGAGAGCTTCCTGTTGATGACTTGGAGATCGCAGTGCGTGTGATTAACGCCCGTACCTTCACTATGCCGGAAACGGGAGCAAGTTCGGGCTTGATTCTTAAAGTTCTCAGCCTGCTGGCTGCTGTTGGCTGTCTGGGTATCATCGTATATCGGAGAAAGAAGGTGTAATCCATGGACACCTTCTACCATGCCAGGGATCAGCCCTGGCTTTTTCATGCCACCGATACAAACCTTTTTCCCCATCAACATACCAACCAAACAACAAAATCAAAAAACATTTTATTTAAGAAAGGATAATGCTTCATGAAAACAACTTTTAAGAGAATCATCACTCTGTGTCTGGCCCTCATGCTCTGCCTGAGCTGCGTTCCCGCTGCCTTCGCGGCAGAGGTGGGCGATGCCACCATCGACGAATCCAAGACCGGCTCCCTGACCATCTACAAGTATGACCTGACGAACGCCGAAAAGGACGGTGTTTGGGATTCCTCCTACGTCTCCACCGGCGTGTTTGATCAGACCGGCGTGAACGATATCCTGGGCGGTGCAGTCCGGGCGGGAGACACCGATACCCAGTCCGACCTGGGCAATGGTGAAGTGTCCTACGGCTATGCCATCAAGGGCGTGGAGTTCACCTACGTCAAGGTCGCGGATATCGTCCAGTTCTCCGAATCCGAAGCGGATAACCGTACCGGCAGCCATGTGGAAGTGCTGTACGCCATCGACAAGACCAAGGGTGCTGACTTTCTGAAAGCCCTGGGGCTGGAAAATGGTCTGAACCGCTATACCAACGCTGACCAGTTGGATTCCTCCAAGTATTTCTACCAGTCCGATGTGCTGATCGATGCCCTGGCCGCTCGCCTGGAAGCCAACTCCACCGTGGCTAAGAACGCTCTGGAAGCCTACAGCGCTGCTAACGGCGGCACTGCCATGCCCCTGACCGATTCCTACGGTAAGACCCAGGCCACCGATCTGGCTCTGGGCCTGTACCTGGTTGTGGAGACCAAAGTTCCCGAAATGGTCGTGTCCACCACCGATCCCTTCCTGGTATCCGTCCCCATGACCTCTGTTGACGGCACCAACGCCACTGACGGCGGCACCCGCTGGATCTACGACATTACCCTGTACCCCAAAAACCTGACCGGCATTCCCTCTCTGGAAAAGACCCTGCGGGAGCAGGTGGCTGACACTGGCAAGAACGGCGGCTCCGCTGCTGATATTACCGACGGTTACGCCCACACCGGCACTGCCTCCGATGGTGATGTCATCGACTATCAGATCATTTCCACGCTGCCCTCCATCACCTCCGAATCCACCTATCTGTCCTGCTACACCTTCGTGGATACCCTGTCCAAGGGCCTGACCTACAACAAGGGCGATGTGGTTCTGGAGTTCTTCACCGACGCTGCCTGCACCGATTCCGTTGCCAAGTGGACGGAGGCTGACGGTAAGTTCACCGTTGCCTACAATACCACCGATGCCGGGGAGTCCGTTATGACCATCGAAATGACTGCTAACGGTCTGACTGAAATCAACACCTCCAAGGCTGTTTACTCCGGCGCATCCATGGTCAACTCCGGCTTCTCCGACTGCACCGTGAGAATCACCTATCAGGCGACCATGAACAGCGACAGCTCCGTTGTTTACGGCGACGCTGGAAACCCCAACGATGTGGTTCTGACCTGGAAGCGCACTTCTCAGGACTACTACGATACCCTGGTTGACGATTGCCATGTGTTTACCTACGGCATTGACCTGACCAAGCTGTTCAGCGACGGCAATGGTGATTTCTCCAAGGTGGAGTTCCTGATTCAGAACAAAACCGACAACTACTTTGTCAAGGCAGAGCTGAACGAGGACGAAGGCATTTACTATGTGGTTGACCATGTGACTGCGGAAGCGGACGCCACCCACTTTATCCCCGTCAAGGCAGCTGATTCCAAGGGCAAGATTATTGTCAAGGGCCTGGAGGATGATACCTATACCATAACCGAGGTTCGCACTGACAGCGGCTATGTGATGCTGAAGCAGGGCATCGATGTGGTTATTTCCCAGACTGAGACCACTGGCCTGTGCGACATCTATGATTCCGATGTGCTGGGCCTGATCCAGAATGATCCCCGGTATGCCAGCATCATCAAGGACTCCGGCGACCTGCACAATATGCCCCAGGCGCATCTGGAGCATAAGCTGCTGACCGCTTCCGCTACCGTGGATGGCAAGAAGGTCAATATGGTGGAGGATAACGGCAGCGTCAATGCTGAAGCGCCCCTGACCGTGGTGAACACCCGTGGCTTTGATCTGCCCAAGACCGGTGACAACGGCACTTTTGTTTTCACCGTCATCGGCATCCTGCTCATGGCTGGCGCTGCCTCTGCCATTGTTCTGGTAAGCCGCAAGAAGCGTTCCGTCTGATTCTCACCGCCGCCCCGGAGGGACACCCCCTCCGGGGCTTTCCCCTAAAGGAGGGTTCCATACGAAGCAAAAGCGTATCACAATCGCCCTGGCAGTCATGGCGTTCCTGCTGGCCCTGGGGCTGACCCTTTATCCCGTTATCAGTAATTATGTAAACCAAAAGTACGCATCTCAGATTCACACCGCCTATCAGGAGGTCATAGAGCAAATAGATGATTCTGCGCTGCGGGAAGCAAAAGACCGGGCGGATATTTACAATCATTCCCTGATTCCCGGCGCTTCTACGGAGGACACTTACAGTCAGGAGGGCTTGCTGGCAGCATCGGCAGACTATGACAGCCAGCTCAATCTCGCCGGGAATGGCATCATGGGCTATGTGGAGATTCCCAAGATCAGCGTCAACCTGCCCATTTACCACGGCACAGAAAACGATTCCCTGGAACGCGGCATTGGGCATCTGCTGGGCAGCTCTCTCCCAGTCGGTGGAGAAAGCACTCATTCCATTTTGTCCGGTCACAGCGGCATGGCATCCCAGAAGATGTTCACCGATCTGGAGCAGTTGATTGTTGGGGATGTGTTTTACATGCACATTCTGAACGAAACTCTGGCGTATCAGGTGGTGGAGATCAACACTGTGCTGCCCTACGACACCAGACTGCTGGGGATTGTCCCCGGCGAGGACTTGTGCACCCTCGTCACCTGCACCCCCTACGGTGTAAATACCCACAGATTGCTGGTTCGCGGTTCCCGGATTCCCTTTGAGGAAGCTGCTGCCCTGACAGAAGAAATCCAGAGTGTGGACCCGGAAGTGTCCACATGGGAAGCAAAATACCTGCAGGGCATCCTCATTGGGATTCTTGCCGCCGCTGGTGCAATACTGGTGGTTGCCCTTTCGGTACAATGCTGGAAGAAGTTCAGAAAAAGGAAGAAAGGAGGCTGCTATGCGAAACGGTAAATTCCGTGCCTTTCTGATTGCCCTGATGCTGCTGGTGTTCGCTACCGGTCTTGCCTTTCTCCTGTATCCCTATCTTTGGGGTGCCATGGTTGACCGGGAGATCTCCCTGAATGCACAGGGCTTTCTGGACCGGGGAAAAACAGCACCGACTGCCGAAGTTATTGTCACCATCGATTCCACCGAGCCGACTGCCCCGGAAAATGTAAGAGCCTACCCGGAGCTGTGGGCAGACATGGTTCGCTACAACGAAACCATCTTCACCCAGGGGCAGGCAGGGCTGTCCTGCCAGTACGACTACCAGAAGCCCAGCTTTTCCCTGACACAGTACGGTCTTGCCGATGAAGTATTCGGCGTGATTTCCATTCCCGCTATGGAGCTGGAAATGCCGATCTTTCTCGGTGCAACGGAACAGCACATGGCAGCCGGTGCCGCCCATCTGAGCCAGACCAGCCTGCCCATTGGCGGGGATAACACCAACTGCGTCATTGCCGGACACCGGGGCTACAACGGTGCCAGCTACTTTCGCTACATCGACAAGCTGAAAGTGGGGGATCTGGTTTCCATCACAAACCTGTGGGAGACGCTGACCTACCGGGTCTGTGAAATCAAGATCATCGACCCCCACGATGTAGAGGAAATTCTGATTCAGCCAGGACGGGAGCTGCTGACGCTGCTGACCTGTCACCCCTACGCCTCCGGCGGCAGGCAGCGGTATGTGGTCTACTGTGAACGTGTGGAAACCTCCGTAGTTCCGACAACCTAACGTATTGGAGGTAACTCTATGGAATTTATCTGGGATAGCATCACGGACTGGCTGAAAGAAGTGCTTGTCAGCGGGATTATCAGCAACCTTTCCGGTATGTTCGATTCCACTAATGAACAGATTGGAGAAATCGCCGGTCAGGTGGGACTGACCCCACAGGCGTGGAACAGCGGCATCTTCAACATGATTCAGAACCTTTCCAATAATGTGATTCTCCCCCTCGCCGGAGCGATTCTGGCAATCGTCATGACCCTGGAGCTGATCCAGCTCATCACCGACAGAAACAATCTCAACGATGTGGACACCTGGATGTTTTTCAAATGGGTATTCAAGTCCGCCGCCGCAGTCCTGATCGTATCCAACACCTGGACCATCGTCATGGGCATCTTCGATGCTGCCCAGAGCGTTGTCAACGGTGCTGCCGGAGTGATGATCGGAAACACCAGCATCGACATTTCCTCGGTGGTCACGGATTTGGAAAGCAGGCTCATGGAAATGGATGTGGGGCCGCTGCTGGGACTGTGGTTTCAGTCCCTATTCGTGGGTATCTGCACCTGGGCCATCACCATCTGCATTTTCATCGTCATCTACGGGCGCATGATCGAGGTCTATCTGGTGACTTCTGTGGCTCCCATCCCCATGGCCACCATGGCAAACCGGGAATGGGGGCAGATGGGCCAGAACTATCTGCGCACTCTGTTTGCCCTGGGCTTTCAGGCGTTTCTCATTATCGTCTGCGTGGCGATCTACTCCGTGCTGGTGCAGAACATCTCCGTGTCCGGTGACATCAGCAAAGCTATCTGGACGTGTATGGGCTATACGGTTCTGCTCTGCTTCTGCCTGTTCAAAACCAGCAGCCTTGCCCGCTCCGTATTCAATGCCCACTAAGGAGGTAAGAAAATGCCCTATGTAACCGTCCCCAAAGACCTCACCAAAGTCAAAAGCAAGGTTCTTTTCAACCTGACCAAACGGCAGCTGATATGTTTCAGTATTGGCCTGCTTATTGGCGTCCCCCTGTATTTCGCCACAAAGGAGCCTTTGGGCAATTCCTCTGCCGCAATGCTGATGATCCTCACTATGCTGCCCGCCTTCCTGTTCGCTCTGTACGAAAAGAATGGGCAGCACCTGGAGGTCATCATCCGAAACATGATTCGGGTGCTGGTGCTTCGTCCTAAGAAGCGCCCCTACAAAACCAACAATTTCTATGCCGTCATTGAACGGCAAAACCAGTTAGATAAGGAGGTTTATCGGATTGTCCACCCAAAGAAAGCTGTCCCGCACGCAGCAAAAAGAGGTCAAGACCGCAATCTCAAGGGCAAAGCGGACAGATAAGAAGGAAATGTCCGCGCAGGACAGCATTCCCTACCTGCAAATCCGTGTAGACGGTATCTGTCAGGTGACGCCCACTCATTTCACCAAAACCATTCAGTTCCGGGACATCAACTACCAGCTCTCGGACAACGAGGACAAGCAGGCCATCTTCGACGGCTGGTGTGATTTCCTCAACTATTTCGACAGTTCCATCAAGTTCCAGTTTTCCTTCGTGAATCTGACCGCCCTGAGGGAATCCTTTGTCCGGGCAATCCCGCTGCGCTCTGACCAGTTTGAAAGCATCCAGCGGGAACTGTCCAAAATCATCCAGGATCAGCAGGCAAAGGGCAACAACGGCATCGTGAAAACCAAGTATCTCACTTTCGGCATCGATGCCGACAACATCCGCTCTGCCAAGCCCCGCTTAGAGCGCATTGAAACGGACATTCTCAACAACTTCAAACGGCTGGGCGTCAGTGCCGAGGTGCTGAACGGACAGGAACGGCTCCGGGTTCTCCATGACATTCTCCGCATGGACACGCCGGAGCCTTTTACTTTCCGCTGGGAAGATCTGCCCCACTCCGGCCTGTCCAGCAAGGATTACATTGCCCCCAGCTCCTTCCTGTTCAACCGGGCAAAGGATTTCCGCATGGGTAAGAAGTTCGCTTCTGTCAGTTTCCTGCAAATTCTGGCACCGGAGCTGAGTGACCGGATTCTCAAGGACTTTCTGGATATTGAAAGCAACATTGTGGTCAATATTCATGTGCAGTCCGTTGATCAGGTCAGCGCCATCAAAACCATCAAGCGCACCATCACCGATCTGGACAAGAGCAAGATTGAGGAACAGAAAAAGGCTGTCCGTGCCGGATATGACATGGATATAATTCCCTCTGACCTTGCCACCTACGGTGCCGAAGCCAAAAAGCTGCTCTCTGACCTTCAGAGCCGGAACCAGAGAATGTTCCTTGTGACATTCCTGATTCTCAACACCGCGGACACGAAACGCCAACTGGACAACAATGTGTTCCAGACCAATTCCATTGCCCAGAAATATAATTGCAGCATCACGGCGCTGGACTATCAGCAGGAGGAAGGTATGGTCAGCAGCCTGCCGCTGGGCCTCAACCAGATTGAGATTCAGCGGGGGTTGACTTCCTCCGGTGTGGCAATCTTCGTTCCCTTCACCACCCAGGAATTGTTTCAGGACAGCCCGGAGGCGCTGTACTACGGGATCAACGCCCTAAGTAACAACATCATCATGGTGGATCGGAAGCTGCTGAAAAATCCCAACGGTCTGATTCTCGGCACTCCCGGCTGCTTCTCCGGTGATACCCGTGTCCTTCTCGCCAACGGAGATTCCATTTCTTTTGCCGATCTGGTTGCCAAAGGTGTCAAAGAAACGTGGGTCAAGGCTTTGGACGAAAGCACCGGCGAGATTGTGGATGCATATGCCGTAGACATCCGCCTTGAAAAGTATGTGAGAGAGCTGAAGAAAATCGTCATGGAAGATGGGACGGAGGTTCGCTGCACGGGCACCCATCTCATTCTGAATGGGGATGACGAATACATTGAAGCCGCAGAGATTGCCGAGGGTATGCGCCTCAGCGGCGGGCATATCGTCACCCAGGTTTCTTCCATATCTCTTTCCAAGCCCATCCCTGTGTATGACATGAGCGTGCCCCGGTATCTGAACTATGTACTGGAAAACGGTCTGGTGGTTCACAACAGCGGCAAGTCCTTCTCCGCCAAGCGGGAAATTTCCAATGTGTTTCTTGCCACCGACGATGACATTATGATCTGCGATCCGGAGGGCGAATACTTCCCCCTGGTGCAGCGTCTGGAGGGACAGGTCATTAAGATTTCTCCCACCTCCAAGCACCACATCAATCCCATGGACATCAACCTCAATTATAGTGACGAGGAAAATCCGCTTTCACTGAAATCGGACTTTATCCTTTCGCTGTGTGAGCTGATCGTAGGCGGCAAGGACGGCTTGAAACCTGTGGAGAAAACCATCATTGACCGTTGTGTGCGAATGGTGTATCAGGATTATCTCAATGACCCCAAGCCGGAAAAGATGCCCATCCTCGGTGATCTCTATGACTGTCTGAGAAAACAGGAGGAAAAGGAAGCCCAGTTCGTTGCCACCGCGCTGGAAATCTATGTCACCGGCTCTCTGAATGTGTTCAACCATCAGACCGATGTGGATGTCAGCAACCGGGTGGTCTGCTACGACATCAAGGAGCTGGGCAAGCAGCTCAAGAAGATCGGTATGCTGATTGTTCAGGATCAGGTCTGGAACCGTGTCACCATTAACCGGGAAGCTCAAAAGTCCACCCGGTACTACATCGACGAGTTCCATCTGCTGCTGAAAGAGGAACAGACCGCCGCCTACTCCGTGGAAATCTGGAAGCGGTTCCGTAAATGGGGCGGCATCCCCACGGGCATCACCCAGAATGTCAAGGATTTGCTTGCCAGCCGGGAGGTTGAGAATATCTTTGAAAACTCGGATTTCATCTATATGCTCAACCAGGCTGCCGGTGACCGAAAGATTCTCGCCCAGCAGCTGGGCATTTCTCCTCACCAGCTTTCCTATGTGACCCATTCCAATGCCGGTGAAGGACTTTTGTTCTACGGCGATACCATTGTGCCCTTCGTGGACAACTTCCCCAAGGATACGGAACTCTACCGCTTAATGACAACGAAACCCAGTGAAACAAAGGAGGAAACATCCGAATGATAGAAGCTGAAATTGTCAATGGAAAAGCCAAATTAGCTGCTTTTTCCAAAGTATACGGTAAGTTTATCACCACTTTGGTTTCTGCAATAAACTACTGTTCTATAAGGAAAAACAGTTCCGTATCGCTTACCAAAGTTGGAAAAGCAGCAGTGGCACGGATTAACGAACTGTTTGCTGAACATGAGATGTTCTCCAAGATACCGGAGTATGTCGATATGGACGAATTGGAAGGGAGCCTATGTTACCTTTGGTCCTGCACCTTTCTCTATCCCAAACTCTCCGTGGAATGGCACGCTGTGTACTCGGAAATGAATGTGCTGCTGGAAAGTCTGCTGGACGGTGAGTGGTTTGCGTGAATCCCGGCTGAAATTCACCGATAAAGAGCGGCTTGACCCCGTTATGGGAAAAGCCGTTCAGAAAGCAGAAAAGGCGGCTGACAAGGCAGAGAAAGCCCAGGCAAAAATCCCTACCAAAAAGGTTATCAAGCGGGAGCTGATTACCGACAACAGCAGCGGCAAAATCAAGGTGAAGCTGCATTTTGAAGATACCGAGAAAAAGCCGCCCTCCCGACTCAAAGTCACCGACGCGCCTGCCGCCGCTGCCCGCAGACAGATCCGCCGGAATCTACGGGAATCCGAGGATGACAATGTAGGCGTGGAAGCTGCGGGAAGTACTTTGGATACTGCCGAGGGCACCGGGCATCTTCTTCAGGAAGCCCACCATCATGCCCAGCTCCAGCCCTACCGTGCCGCTGACCGGGCAGAAAAGCAGCTTGAGAAAGCCAATCTCCACGCCCTGCAAAAGAAAGCGGAGGTGGAACAGCCCACCAGCAACCCTTTGTCCCGGTGGCGTCAGAAGCAGGACATCAAGCGCCAGTATGCTGCTGCCAAAGCTGGCAGAGGGGCATCCACTGCCGCTCACACTACCGGGAATACCGCAAAGGCTGCGAAAAACGCGGCAGAAGAAACAGGAAAGGCAGCGGCTTTCGTCTGGCGTCATAAAAAAGGGTTCGCCGCCGTCCTTGTCCTCCTGTTGATGCTGGCCTTTCTGCTCAATGCTGTGGCCTCCTGCTCCATGATGGTGGAGGGCATCGGCGCTGGGCTTGCCTCCGGCAGCTATGCCGCTTCGGATGATGCTATTGTTGGAGCGGAAGCTGCCTACTGTGCCATGGAACAGGCATTACAGCGGCAGCTTGACCGTTTTGAAATCACCCATGATTACGACGCATACAGCTACGATCTGGATGAAATCGGCCATGACCCCTATGTGCTGACAGCAATTCTGTCCGCCCTTCATCCGGGAGAATGGACACTCAGCGAGGTAATGGATACGCTGAATATGCTGTTTGAAAAGCAGTATATCCTGACTGTGGATGTGGAAGCGGAAACCCGTTACCGTAATCCTGACACCGGGGAGGATGTTCCCGCCTGGGATGAAAATGCTGAGCCGTATGACTATACCTCCTGTACGGTAACGCTGGAGAACTTCGATCTGAGCCATGTGCCTGTGTATATCATGAATGAGGAAACTCTGAGCCGGTATGCGCTGTATATGGCCACTCTGGGCAATCGTCCTGACCTGTTCCCGGATTCTGACTACATCCGAAAACATCTGATCGACGGATACACGGACTATGACATTCCCCCGGAAGCGCTGGAGGATGCGGAATTTGCCGCCATGATAAAGGAAGCGGAAAAATATCTCGGCTATCCCTATGTCTGGGGCGGCAGCAGTCCCAGCACCTCTTTTGACTGCTCCGGCTTTGTTTCCTGGGTTATCAACCACAGCGGCTGGAACGTAGGGCGGTTAAGCGCCCAGGGCTTGTGCAACATCTGCACACCTGTGTCCCGCAGTAACGCCCGTCCCGGTGATCTGGTGTTTTTCGTCGGAACCTATGACACACCCGGCGTATCCCATGTAGGCATCTATGTAGGCAACAATCGCATGATCCACTGTGGTGACCCCATCACCTACACAAATATCAACACACAATACTGGCAGTCCCATTTCTACACCTATGGGCGTCTGCCCTGATAAGGAGCGTGATTATTTATGAACCCCAAACTTCAAAAGCTCCGTGCCGAACTGGAGAAAAACACGGAAAGAATCCGTACTCTTCAGTCCAGAAACACAGAGCTGAAACAGCAGATTCAGGAGATGGAAAACATCGACATCATCGGCATGGTTCGGGAGTCCGGTCTGACCCCGGAGGATCTCGCTGGACTGCTGGCAAAAATCCAGGAATCCGCGCAAGCAAACGAAATCAAGGAAAAGGAGGAATCTTCCAGTGAGGCTTAATCGCCGTTTATTTGCGCTTCTGGCAACGCTGATGCTGTGTTTGTCTTTCCTGACTGTCACGGCATCCGCAGAAGCTGATCCGCCTGCGGATGATGTCATCATCTACACATCCGATCCCACCGAGCCGAGGCCCACCGAAGCTCCCGCAAAACCCACGACACCCCCCGCAACCACAGCGCCCGCTGCTACGGAACCGCCTGCCACTACGGCTCCGACCCAGCCCACAACAGTTACGCCTGTGGAACCCTTTGAAGAAGGGAACGCCATTGCCCGTGACCTCCAGTACCATGCCGACACGAGGAAGCAGTTCATCACCATCGAAACCCGCAGTGGCGAGGTGTTCTACATCATCATCGACTATGACGCGCCTGTGGACGAAAATAACGAGCAGTTCAACACCTTTTTCCTGAACAAGGTGGATGATGCTGATTTACAGGCACTGCTGGAGGACGGAGACACGGTGGAGGTGTGCAGCTGCGTTGATAAATGCTATGCCGGTCATGTCAATACCGCCTGCGCTATTTGTGCCAAGGATATGACCCAGTGCGTTGGCTGCGAGCCTGAACCAACTACGGAACCTACTGTTGCAGCGACGGAGCCTGCCCCTGAGCCGGAGAAAAAATCCAATTCCGACGCTGTCCTTGCTGTCATTCTCATCATTGTCCTGATCGGTGTCATGGGCTGGTATTTCCTGAAAAACAAGAAGCCCGATCCCAAAACAAAAGGCAATACCGATTTGGATGATTACGACTACGGCATGGACGAAGATGATGAGAACTATGCTGATTTTGAATCCTACGAAGAAAAGGAGGGCGCAGAATCCAAATGAGTTATTTTACCGAAGGGAAATCCCGGTCTTTTGAGAAAATGATGACCCAAATCCCCAAGCCCATGCGGGAGGACAGCAAACCTGTCCTCCCCAAAGAACATCTTTGCTTCGGCTGCAAGCGCTTCGGTGAAGGCTGCGTCCATCCTTGCCACCGTGAGGTGCAAAGAGGCGCTTCCCTGGAGGTGTTAGGATGCAGCTTGTGATTGCGGAGAAGCCCTCCGTTGCCCAGAGCTTGTCCAAGGTTCTGGGTGCCACAATGCGCCGGGATGGATACCTGGAGGGAAACGGTTTCCTGGTATCCTGGTGCTTTGGACATCTGGCTGGCCTTGCCGATGCCGAATACTACGATAGCCGCTACGCCAAATGGAAAAAGGAGGATTTACCAATTATTCCCAGCTCCTTCCGATTTCTCATTGCAGAGGATAAGCGGAATCAGTTCGACATTCTGCGAAAGCTGATGCGCCGGGAGGATGTGACCGGCATTATCAACGCCTGCGACGCCGGACGGGAGGGTGAGCTGATCTTCCGCACGGTGTACCATCTGGCAGGATGCAGCAAGCCCATGAAACGGCTGTGGATTTCCTCAATGGAGGATGATACTATCCGGGAGGGCTTTGACAACCTCCGTCCCGGTTCCGATTTTGATGGACTGCACAAAAGCGCCCTCTGCCGCGCGGAAGCCGACTGGCTGGTGGGCATTAACGCCACCCGCTATTTTTCTCTCCTGTACGGCACAAAGCTGAATGTAGGCAGGGTCATGTCTCCCACGCTGTCCCTGCTGGTACAGCGGGAATCGGAAATTGCCTCCTTTGTCCCGGAAGCCTATTACACCGTGGAGCTGGAATTTCCGGAGTTCACCGCTGTCAGTGAGAAGTTTCCCGACAAGGAGGACGCGGCATTTCAGGCCGCACTGAGCCAGAAGAAACAGGCAGTTGTTGCCAGCATCCGGCATTGGGGCAAAGAGGAAAAAGCCCCTGCACTCTACGACCTGACCACCCTCCAGCGGGATGCCAACCGGCTTTTGGGGTATACCGCCCAGCAGACACTGGACTATCTGCAAGCCCTGTATGAAAAGAAGCTGTGTACATACCCCAGGACGGACAGCCGCTGTCTGACGGACGATATGCTGGGCAGCGTTCCGGCCATCGTCCAGTGCGCAGCCGGTACCTACGGTGCGGATGCCCCCACCGAGATTCTTGCGGAGCAGGTGTGCAATTCCAAAAAGGTGTCTGACCACCACGCCATTCTTCCCACAACGGAAGCGGGAAAGCAGAACTTGTCCGTCCTTCCGAAAGCGGAACAGAATATTCTGAAGCTGATCTCCCGGCAGGTGCTGATGGCGGTCAGCGGAGCCTACCGCTATCGGGAGGCAGAAATCACCATTGCCTGTGAGGGAACCTTTAAGACAACCATGAAAATGCTGCTGGATGCTGGCTGGAAGAAATACGGACAGAAAAGCATCCCGCAGAAGTGGTTTTCCGGTCTGGAAGTCGGGCAGGTGCTGACCCCCAGCAAGATATCTGTGAAGGATGGCAAAACCCAGCCGCCCAAGCACTTTACGGAAGATCTTCTGCTATCCTCCATGGAAACGGCAGGGGCAAAGGATATGCCGGAGGATGCGGAGCGCAAAGGGCTTGGAACCCCTGCCACCCGCGCCGGGATTCTGGAAAAGTTGGTATCCACGGGAATGCTGGAACGCCGCAAGGTGAAACAGCAGACCATTCTGGTTCCCACAGCTCTGGGTAATTCCCTGATTACGGTTTTGCCAGAACAGCTTCAATCGCCGCTGCTCACGGCAGAGTGGGAGCATCGGCTGTCCCAGGTGCAAAAGGGCGAGCTGGAGCCGGAGGAATTTCTGGCTGGCATCCAGGGTATGCTCACCGATCTGGTTGCGGATTACTGCCCGGTTTCCGGCGCGGATATTCTATTCCCCTCCGCCGAAACCACCGTGGGCAAATGCCCCCGGTGCGGCAGGCCGGTGATCGAGCGCAGCAAGGGATACTTCTGCACGAACAAGGATTGCAAATTCGTCTTGTGGAGGGACAGTCGGTTCTTTACCCTCAAGCAGAAAACGCTCGATAAAAAAACTGCCCAACTCCTGCTGGAGAAAGGCCGTGCACCGCTGAAGGGCTGTGTTTCCTCCAAAACCGGGAATGTCTATGACGCCGCCGTGGTTCTGGAGGACGATGGTGAGCGGGCGCATTTCAAGCTGGTGTTTGGCAATGGCTGATCTGCCCCGGATGAATGACGAGCAGCTAAAGCAGGCGCGGAAGCTGATACGCAGCCGCTGCTGCAATTATGACAATGGAAACTGTCTTGTTCTGGACTGGTCGTTCTGCAATGTCTGCCCACAGTGGATTTCCTACTCGCTGAACTGCAAGTGGTTCCGCAATGCGGTGCTGCCCAATGACCCGGCGCTGGAAGCATCCATCCTCCATTCCCAGCCAAGGAAACGCTGCGTAATCTGCGGAAAGCCTGTCCTGTCCAAATCTCACCGTGCGAAATATTGTCCTGCGTGTTCCGTTCAGGAGCGCAGGCGTCGGGATGCCGAAAGGAAGCGCGTTCAGTATTGGAATCTCCGCATTTAAGGGTCAAAAAAGTGGCTGATACCAATGACTTTTTCACGCACTTCCACAGGGGTATGTGTATTTACATTCGGAAAGCCAAAATCGGCTGTTATATGCGGAGAAAACTCCCTGTGTGACCCATCTATGTCACACGGGGAGTAGTCAAATCAAAGAAAGGAGCGCAAAGACTTGTCCGAAAAACAATCCAACAAAGAGCGCATCAAAGAGATCACCGCTGGCATTGAAAAAGGCATTATGGAGCTGTTTGAAAGTGACCGATACCGCAACTATCTCACCACCATGAGCCGGTTCCACAGGTATTCGCTGAACAATGTCATGCTGATCCACGCCCAGCGGCCCGATGCTACCCTGGTGGCTGGCTTCAGCAAGTGGAAAAACAGCTTCGGGCGTCATGTGAAAAAGGGAGAAAAGGGCATCCAGATTCTGGCCCCCACCCCCTACAAAATCAAGGTGGATAAGGAAAAACTGGACCCGGACACCAAGCTACCCATGCTGGACGATGAAGGGAAACCCATCACGGAGGAAAAGGAAGTTACCATTCCCATGTTCAAAGTGGTGTCTGTATTTGACATATCCCAGACCGACGGAAAGCCCCTGCCGCAGATTTCCTTCAGTTTGACCGGGGATGTGGCACAGTATGAGGTTTTCATGGAGGCTCTGCGCCGGACATCTCAGGTGCCCATTACCATAGAGCCGATGGAACCCGGCATGGATGGCTATTTCAGTCTGACGAAACAGGCAATTTTCCTGCGGGAAGGCATGAGCCAGGTGCAGACCGTCTGCGCCGCCATTCACGAGATGGCCCATTCCCGGCTCCACAACTATGAGAAAATGACGGAGCTGGCAGATGATGGGGAAACCATCCTTGTACCGGGAGAAAAGGACAGGAATACCGAGGAAGTGGAAGCCGAGAGCATTTCCTATGCTGTTTGTCAGTATTTCGGAATTGAAACCGCCGACAACAGCTTTGGCTATATCGCCACATGGTCCCAGGGCAAGGAGCTGAAAGAACTCCGTGCCAGTCTGGAAACCATAAACAAGACCTCCTCTGAGCTGATTTCTGGGATTGAGCAGCATTATCGGGAGATTTGCAAGGAGCAAGGCATTGATCTGGCTGCAGATGCCCCTGCGCAGGAGCAGCCCCAGGTGCCGGATGCCCCAGAGCAGGCGCTGGACGAATACCCTATGCCGGATGAATCCCTGAAAGTGGCTGATTGGGAAACCTGCGGCTATTTGGATGGGGATATGCTGCCCCTGTCCAGAGAACAGGCAGTGGAGCTGTACGATCAGGATTTGACCATATACGCCATCGTGGACGGCGGCAATGCAGAGATGCTGTTTGACCGGGAGGAATTGGATACCCAAGCCCCCGGCACGGTGTTCACTATTTCCCGTGAGGAATGGGAGCAAAGCTCCCTGTTCCACGAAAAAATTGTGGAGCGCCAGCAGCATAAGGAGGAACGGGAGAATGCTTTCCTCGCTCATGGAGGAGACTGCTTTGCCATCTATCAGGTAAAGCGTGACGATCCCGGCAATGTGCGGTTTATGAACATGGACTGGATGCAATCTCATGGGAAAGCCATTGAGCGCGACAGCTATGACCTGATCTACACCGCACCGCTGACTGCCACCGGCAGCACCAATGCCAGGCTGGAGGCAATCTTTGAACAGTTTAACCTCCATCGTCCGGTAGATTATCACAGCCCGTCCTTGAGCGTCAGCGACATCGTTGCCATCAAGCAAAACGGTGTGGTATCTTACCATTACTGCGACAGCGTGGGTTTCAAGGAGCTGCCGGATTTCCAGAAAGAGAACTACCTGAAAGCAGCGGAGATGTCCACGGAAGATGACTACGGCATGATTGATGGCATCATTAACAATGGGAAACAGCCCACGGTAGCCGATCTGGAACAGCAGGCCAAATCCGGTCAGCCCATTTCCCTGATGGATTTGGCAGATGCCGCCCACCGGGAGAAGAAGCCCTCCGTCCTTGAAAAGCTCAAAGATCAGCCGCAGCAGCCCCAGCGCAAATCCAAACCCCGAAAATCAAAAGAACAGGAGATTTGAACATGAAAGAAAACTTCACATTTGAGGAACAGCAGCTCATGAGTATCTACAATCCTGGCACCCGTCTGGGGCTGATTCACGCCCTTGTGGAAATGCGTACCTATCTGGATAAGGACGAGCAGGAGCTGGAAGACCTGACGGACAGCGCCATCGCCAAGCTGAATCTTCTGACCGATGCGGAATTTGCCGCCCTCGATCTGATCCCCGACTTTGACGAGGAAGAGTGATAGACTTCCTGCCGCTTTTCTGCTATACTGACCTCGATACCAGGGGGAGGAAGTGCTATGCCGGAAAAACCACTTGTGCCCTATAAGGCATTGAAGCAGAAACAGAAAGCCCGCATTGCCGACTGGATGTACCGGGAGACGCTGCGGTTCTTTCTGCAATACCAGCGGATGCCGGAGTCAGAGGAAGTTGAAACGCTGTGCCAAACCGTCTATGCCAAAGTACGGAGCAGCAATTATCGGGTTGCCTATGAGGAAATCCAACAGCTTTATGTCAAGCGGCTGGATTCCTATGCCCTGCGCATCCAGCGGGATGCCGAAGCAGGGATTACTTTGGAATCTCTCACCAAGCAGCCAAAGCAGAAGAAAACCGGCAAAGCTCCCCGTCCGAGGAAAAAGAAAAAGCGTGAACCCGCTGCAACGGAATCCTGGCAGGATGATCGTTTCTTCTTTATCGCCGGATACACCTCTGGCGGTGCGCCCTATGGTGTGACATGGGAAGAAATGGGGTTGGAGCCTTGGGAGGACCTTCCTCTATAAGAAAAGAAATTCTGTCAAGTAGAATTCTGGCCTCCGATTTTGGGTAGAGTGTCGATTGACAGTCCCCATAGAACATGATAGACTGTGGAAAGTTTGTGTTCAGGAGGAAAGACAAATGGAAAGGATTCTTGTGTACCTCGGTAGTGATCATGTCATTCAGCACCCCTCCTTCGGTGTTCGGGAAAACATACTGAAAATGACCACCGACAGAGAGGTTGCTATCTCCCAAGCCTGTGAACAGGATGCTGCGGGTGTAATCAACACCTATTACCTTGATCTGGATTCCTTGTCTGTAAAAGCGCCCGAACAACAGGTATTGAACGGTTTTGACGGTTATGATGTTGTGATTCCCCAAGAGGAATCCGCTTGCTATATCTCCATCTGCTCTGAAGCTGCCTTGAATTCTCTGGTTTTCACGAACGCTTCTTTCGTCTGTCAATAGTACGCCCCCTGCCGGATCGGTTCCTCTGATATTCAAATTGTAAATTTTTCGCTTTCGTATTGCAAATCGCTATACATTTGGATATAATAGAGGCAGAAAGGTGGTATGAACTATGGCAGCAAAAACCGCGAATGTAATGGCTCGTGTCGAACCCAGTGTGAAGGAGCAGGCAGAGGAAATCATGGAGATGCTGGGCATTCCTGTTTCCGTTGTCATCAATACGCTCTATAAGCAGATAATCATGACACGGAGCATCCCTTTTTCCCTCTCTGTTCCCCCTGTGCCTGTTGCCCGGGATGAGATGGATGAAGCCGCTTTCCATGCAATGATGGAGCGTGGTTTGAGTGAGGCAAAAGCAGACAAATCCCGTGCTGTGTCTGATGTATTTGCAGATCTGAAACGGGAGATGCAGTAAATGCCAGAGAAATATACCGTAAAAATCACGCAGCAGGCGCAGGAACAACTCCGGGAAATCATCAATTATATCCGCTTCACACTCCAGGCACCTGAGACTGCCATGAAAATGCTGGATACGCTCCAAGAGGAAATCGCTTCTCTGGATCAGTTCCCCAATCGCGTCCCTCTGACGGAAGAAGAACCCTGGCGCAGTCAGGGCATCCACAAATTTCCAGTCAAAAACTACCTAATCTACTTCTGGGTAGACGAGCAAACAAAAAAGGTTCAGATTATTGGCGCAGTCTATGGTCGCAAAGACCAACGGCACCAGCTTTCCAATCTGGATATGTTCTAACGGATACGCTCTGGGCAGCAATGCCTGGGGCGTATTTTCTCACATATCATTTGGAATTGTCCTAACATGTTATAAATCCCGTCTGAGAACAGGCGGGGTTTTTCATTACAAATCACACAGGAAAGGAGACATCAATTTGGCATCCGTACTGCAACAATACCGCCAGTTGGCAGACCACATGGCTACGCAGATAACCAGCAGCTATCAGAGTTGGACAGACTTCCTGACCACAGCTGCCCGGTTATACAAGTACCCTTACCATGAACAGCTCATGATCTACGCCCAGCGTCCCGAAGCCACCGCCTGCGCAGACTACGAACTGTGGAACAAGCGAATGGGGCGTTATGTTCGCCGGGGCGCGAAAGGTATTGCCCTCATCGACCACTCTGGGGACGCTCCGAAGCTCAAGTATGTGTTCGATGTAGCGGATACCCGCAGCACAGAACGCTCCCGCAGCCCCTATCTCTGGGAATACCGCCCGGAGCATGAGCCGGTAGTTTCCGCCGCTTTAGAGGAACAGTACAACATTCAATACCCCGGAGATTTCATTGACCAGCTGGAACAGATTTCTTCCGTGAAAGTCACGGAATACTTTCTCTCCCACCAGCAGGACATCCTCGACATCGTTGACGGATCGCATTTGGAGGGGTATCATGACCTCGACAAAGGCGTGGCGTTCATCAACGCAGCCACCGTAAGCACCACCTACGCCCTGCTTTCCCGGTGTGGTCTGGTGGAAAATGCCCACTTTGGCGCAGAGGATTTCATGCCGGTCTTTGACTTCAATACACCCCAGACAGTGTATGCTCTGGGCAGCGCCGTCAGCGAGATCAGTGAAGAAGTCCTGCGCAGTATTGAAGTCACCATCAAAAAATACGAACGCGAAAAGCTGTCTGAAAGGAGCCAAGAAAATGAACGAACTGACTTACACCCGCAGCGGGGACTACTGGATTCCCGATCTGACTCTGTCCCGGCAGGAGACGCAGCCCCTGGGCAAGTACGGGAGGATGCGGAAAGCATACCTTCAGGAGCATCGTCCGGTATTGTGGAACAGCCTGATCCTGTCCGAGAAGCTGTACCCCCATCTGAGGGAGATCGACGAAACGGCGAACAGGCGCTTGGAGCAGATGATGCCGGGGCTCATGCAGTCGGCGGGGGTGACGGAAGCCCTGAAAGCCAGCGACCCCATGAAATGGGTGGGGCTGATGAACAGCTTGAAAGCCCAGGCAGAGGAAGTAATCCTGGCGGAGCTGATTTACGCTTAACGGATGAAGAACCTCCCATCCAGGGAGAACAGTTTTCCTTCTTCCCCACGGAAGTCCAGCAAATAGCCTATATTGCGGAAGCGGAGAGTGCAGAAATCGCACCCTCCGCTTTTTCCATGCCCCAGGAGTATATTGACCAGTTTCTCCGCTATGGCAGCAACACGGAGAATCACCGCACACGGATTGCTATTGAATTCGCCAAACAGCAGCCAATGGACTATCTCGTGGATTTTCTGGAAAAGACCTACCACGGCGGCTACGGCCTGCAATTTGGCAGTACAAAGGTGTGCGCTTGGTATGCCGAGGACGGAATGCACCTTGCCTATGGCAGCGCTGCCCGATATGCCAGAAACGCCCAGATTCTCTCTTGGGAGGATGTAGCTGTACGGGTTGGCGAGCTGCTGGAACAGGGGCAGTTTGCCACCAATGTGGAGCTGACAGAGTGCGGAAGCTTTGAGAAACGCCAGCTTGCGGAGCAGCTTTGGTATATGTCCCACGACATGAGCGAAAAAGCCATTGAAGCTGGACATATGAGCATCGTCCGCTCCCTCCGGGGAGGTTTCCCGGAGGAGACGGAAAAGCTGATGGTTTTCCTGTCTGAGCCGGAATCCTATCAGGCGATTATGAGGCAGGTCTATGCCTTCCGGGATGCCTGCAACGCCGATAAGGGTATGATGCGGTTTCAGATGTATAACCCCAACAAGCTGATTCGTCCGCTGAAGGAATATACCCTTCCCCGGCGGGAATATGTCAGCGAGATGCCGGAGCTGCCAGCGGCAAAGGGCTTTATCACCGAGGACGAGATCAACGCGCATCTGACTCGCGGCAGCAATTTTTCCGGCAGCAAGTCCAGAATTTATGCTTTCTACCAGACGCCCCACACCGCAAAGGAAAAGCTGGATTTTCTGAAAAATGAATACGGCATTGGCGGTGGAAATAACGCACTTTCCCGTAACTCTATGAGCCATGTCTGGACTGACGGCAAAGGCATTCGCTACGATAAGCCGAACTGTACGCGCATGGAACTGCCGTGGACAAAGGTAGTCAAGTATTACGATGCTCTGATGGAATCCGGGCGGTTTGCTCCTCCGGAGGAATCGGAACAGCGGTATGGTTCTGCGGAAGTCATTGACAGTGAACTTGCGGAAGAACAGCCGGAATCCGAGGAATCAGAGCCGATAGAAGCCACCGAGCTGGTTCAGGAAGAATCCAAGCCTGCTGCCTGGGAGTACAACGAGATTAAGTTCTCCCACCCGAAGGATATTGTGCTGTATCAGGTCGGGGACTTCTTTGAAATCTACGGCGAGGATGCAAAACATGCTGCTCCCGTTCTGGATTTGCGCCTCGGAACCCGCCCAATCCCTACTGGCGGCAGGGTGGATATGTGCGGAATCCCGGCACATCAGTTGGAGGATAATCTGGACAAACTGCGCTTTCAGCACTCGGTGACAATATCCGCTGTCAGCGAGGATGGAAGCCGCAATACCTATTCCCTTGCCAAACTGGAACCGCCTGCCCCTGTGGTAGAGGAAAGCACACCGGAGAATGTGGCACAAACCATCGCTTCGGTTGGTCCTTTCTTTGAGGATTACCGGGAGATCAAAAAAGAACACCCTGATTATTATGTTCTTGTCAAGCTCAACGAAGGATATTTTGCCTTTGAAAAAGATGCCCAGGCCATATCCGCACAGTTAGGGCTGGAAACCGTAAAGCGGGAAGTCATTGGCAGGAGACTGCCTGTAACAGTCTGTTTTCTGCCCAAACAGGATTTCAAGGAGCATTCCGCTGCCCTGGCAAACGCTGGAGCGGGACTGGTGCTGGTTGACCACGATCCCAACAAGGGACTGGAAGCCTTAGTGATTCGTTCTTCCGCAGATGCGGTGATCGCGCAAACGGAACAAAAAAGCTCTGTTCCTCGTGAAATCACACAGGAACAAGAAGCTGAGTTCAGACCAGACGGTCATCAAATTATTCAGAACAGTGAAGCAGAGCAGCGAAAGCCCACATTGCAGGAGCAGCTTGAAAAATATAAACCCATTGTAGCTGCCGCTATCACTGAGGACACAGCTTATCGTAACGCCTGTGGCTATTCAGACCGTGAAAATGCGGTCATCGAGGGGAATGCCGCGGTTCGCCGTTCCATTCTCAATTCCGGAGATCTGGAGCTAATCCGACTCTATTCTGATGTGCCGGAGTTTCGTCATCGTCTGCATCAGGAAGTGATTGATGAAACCCATCCGAAGCTCCATGAATTACTGCGGCCTCTGTCCCAGGATGACATTGACGATGCCATTCGTGCCTGGAACGGCGGTGTGGAAAGCAAACACGCTGTTGTCCGCTACATGAAGGATCATGCCAGAGACAGGGACACTGCCGCATGGCTGTCCCGCGAGTACGACGGTGGCGAAAGCCCGTTCGTCATCCGTTCTGGAAGCCCGGAACAAATGGAACTGCCATGGCCGAAGGTGCAGCGGCGCATTGCCCAGCTTATCAAGGCGGAAAAATTCTATACGGAAGAAGAATATGACCGTCTGGACGATGTTGATCCCGCTGCCATCCGGGAGCAGCTCGCGGAACATGGCATTGTGAACGGTGAGGTTGTGGATGCGGACAAGCTGAACGCCGCTCCTGTTGTCCGGCAGGCAGGAGCGGATGCCCAGCGGATTTCCGATGAGGAATTTGCCAGGGATCACCTGATTCCCGGTGAATCCACCTTTGAAATCGACGGCAGAACCTTCCTTGTTGACCGGGTAAATCTGGATTTTGGCTCTGTCAACTTACAGGATATCACCTTTGCAAATTCCACCCGCTTTCCTATCTTCCGCACGGAACCCATTTCCTTTGTCAGAAAGTATATTGAGCAGCAGGAAGCAGAACAGAAAAACCAGCCTGTTCAGCCTGAAATGTCCACCGAAACCGTTGCCGTTTATCCTGGTGAGAAAACCAATCTGCCCTATGACATTGTGGTGGAAACTCTCCGCACGGAGCAGCCGGAGCCGCCCCGTGATGCTCCCATCCCCAGCGCCGAGAACTACCGTATTACGGACGAGGATTTGGGTATGGGCGGTGCCAAGGTCAAGTTCCGCAAGAATATGGATGCCATCACCACCCTGAAAACCATTGAATCCGAGGGCAGACAGGCAACAAAAGAGGAACAGGAAATCCTGTCCCGGTATGTGGGCTGGGGCGGTCTGCCGGATGCCTTTGATTCCAGCAAATCGGGATGGGCTTCCGAGTATCAGGAGCTGAAAAACGCCCTTACCACGGCAGAATATGAAGCCGCCCGTGCCTCCACCCTCAATGCCCACTACACCAGCCCCACGGTCATCCGGGCCATCTATGAAGCGGTTGGGAATATGGGCTTTCAGACCGGCAACATTCTGGAGCCATCCATGGGTGTCGGCAACTTTTTCGGTATGCTCCCGGAGGAAATGGGTCACAGCCGACTGTACGGTGTGGAGCTGGATTCCATCACCGGGCGGATTGCCCAGCAGCTCTATCCCAAGGCAAATATCACCGTTGCAGGTTTTGAAACCACGGACCGCCGGGACTTCTTTGACCTTGCCGTGGGCAATGTCCCCTTTGGTCAGTACAAGGTCAATGATCCCGCCTACAACAAACTGGGCTTCAACATCCACAACTATTTCTTCGCCAAAGCGCTGGATCAGGTGCGCCCCGGCGGTGTGGTGGCTTTCGTCACCAGCCGCTATACCCTGGATGCCAAGGATTCCACCGTGCGCCGGTATCTTGCCCAGAGAGCCGATCTTCTGGGTGCCATCCGGCTCCCCAATACCGCTTTCAAAGCCAATGCCGGTACAGAGGTGGTATCGGACATTATCTTCCTGCAAAAGCGTGACCGCCCCATTGAGATTGACCCAGACTGGGTGCATCTGGGGCAGACGGAGGACGGATATGCCATCAACAGCTATTTCCTCGACCACCCGGAAATGGTCATGGGCAGAAACAGCTCCGAAAGTACCGCTCACGGAATGGATTACACGGTAGAACCCTTTGAAAACATCTCTCTTGCCAGTTCTCTCCAGGAAGCGGTGCGGCATATCCAGGGCACCTATCAGGAAGCGGAGCTGCCCGATCTGGGTGAGGGCGAAACCATTCAGAACACCCTTCCGGCTGACCCGGATGTGAAGAACTTCTCCTATACCCTTGTGGACGGGGAGGTTTACTTCCGGGAAAATAGCATCATGGTCAGACCCGATCTGAACGCCACCGCCAAAGAGCGTATCAAGGGTATGCTGGCGCTTAGTACCTGCGTCCATGAGCTGATCGACCTTCAGATGGACGAAACCATCCCGGATTCTGCCATTCAGGAGAAGCAGGGGGAACTGAACCGGCTCTATGACAACTTCACGGAAAAGTATGGGCTTATCAACAGCCGTGGCAACAAGCTGGCATTCTCCGACGATTCCTCCTATTTCCTCCTGTGCGCTCTGGAAGTCATGGACGATGACGGCAATTTCCAGCGCAAGGCGGATATGTTCACCAAGCGAACCATCCAGCCCCACCGGGTAGTCACCTCCGTGGATACTGCCAGCGAAGCCCTGACCCTCTCCATCGCGGAAAAGGCGGAGGTGGACATGGCGTATATGTCCAGCCTGACCGGCAAGACAGCGGAGGAATTGGCATCGGAGCTGCGGGGCGTGATTTTCCACGACCCCACCCTCGGCAATGCAGAGGATGGCATGGGCTGGGTAACAGCGGACGAGTATCTGTCCGGCAATGTTCGTCAAAAGCTCCGGCAGGCGGAAGCGGCTGCGGCGGAGAATCCCGCCTATCAGGTCAATGTTGAAGCGCTGCGGGCGGCGCAGCCCAAGGATTTGGACGCATCCGAGATTGAGGTGCGTCTGGGCGCGACCTGGATTGACAGGTCCTACATCAAGCAGTTCATGTTTGAAACCTTCGACACCCCCAGCTACCTGCGCTATTCCATGGATGTGCAGTATTCTCCCTATACCGCCGCATGGAGCATCAGCAACAAAACCCGGATTTCCTACAACGATGTTGCCGCGTGGAACACCTACGGCACGGATTGTGTCAGCGCCTACGAAATTCTGGAGGATTCCCTGAACCTCCGGGATGTCCAAGTGTACGACACCATTGAGGACGCGGATGGACACAAAAAGCGCGTGCTGAACGCCAAGGAAACCACGCTGGCGGCACAGAAGCAGCAGCTGATCCGGGATGCGTTCCGGGATTGGATTTGGGCAGACCCCGAACGCCGTCAGGCACTGGTCCAGCAGTACAACGAGGAAATGAACAGCACCCGCCCACGGGAATACGACGGCAGTCACATCGTCTTTGCGGGCATGAACCCGGAAATCACCCTCCGGGAGCATCAGCGAAATGCCATTGCCCATGTGCTTTACGGCGGCAACACATTGCTTGCCCACGAAGTGGGCGCGGGCAAGACCTTTGAGATGGTCGCTGCCGCAATGGAAAGCAAGCGGCTGGGACTGTGCCAAAAGTCCATCTTTGTGGTTCCCAACCACTTAACAGAACAGTGGGCGTCGGAATTTCTTCGCCTGTACCCCTCCGCCAATATCCTGGTCACCAAGCAGCGGGACTTTGAAACGAAAAACCGCAAGAAGTTCTGCGCCCGGATTGCCACCGGCGATTATGATGCGGTTATCATCGGTCACAGCCAGTTTGAGAAAATCCCCATCAGCAAACAGCGGCAGGAGCGGCTTCTCCAAGACCAGATTGCGGAGATTACCATGGGTATTTCGGAGCTGAAGGAAAGCGGCGGTGAGAAATTCAGCGTCAAGGAGCTGGAGCGTACCAAGCGCGGTTTGGAGTCCCGGTTGGAAAAGCTGCGGGCGGACGATAAGAAAGATGATGTAGTGACCTTTGAAGAACTGGGCGTTGACCGTATGTTTGTGGACGAAGCGCACAATTACAAAAATTTGTTCTTATACACAAAAATGCGCAATGTTGCCGGCCTTTCCACCACGGATGCCCAGAAATCCAGCGATATGTTTGGTAAGTGCCGCTATATGGATGAACTCACCGGGAATCGCGGCGTAGTTTTTGCAACTGGTACGCCTGTCAGCAACAGTATGACGGAATTGTACACCATGCAGCGGTATTTGCAGTATGCCCGTCTGGAAGAAATGCACATGACCCACTTCGACTGCTGGGCTTCCCGGTTTGGAGAGACCGTCACCGCATTGGAGCTGGCACCGGAGGGCAAGGGCTACCGTCCCCGGACACGGTTCAGCCGGTTCTTTAATCTGCCGGAGCTGATGAACCTATTCAAGGAGGTTGCGGACATCAAGACAGCGGATCAGCTCAATCTTCCCGTCCCGGAGGTGGAATACCACAATGTGGTTGCCAAGCCCACGGAGGTACAGAAAGGGCTGGTGCAGGAGCTGTCCGAACGAGCCGCCGCTATCCATTCCGGCTGTGTTGACCCCTCCACTGACAATATGCTGAAAGTAACCTCGGATGGACGAAAACTGGGACTTGACCAGCGGATTATCAATCCCGATTTCCCGGATCAGGAGGGCAGCAAGGTCAATCTGTGTGTGGAAAACATTCTGCAAGTCTGGAAAGACGGTGAAGCAGACAAGCTGACCCAGCTTGTTTTCTGCGATATCTCCACACCCCAGGCTGCGCCGAAAGCAAAAAAAGCTGTCAGCAGCAATTTAGACACTTCCTCCCCGGAGTCCGCGATGCTCCCTATGGAAGAAAAAGCCTCTTTCACCGTTTACGATGACATTCGTTCCAAACTGATTGCCAGGGGCGTTCCGGCAGAGCAGATTGCCTTTATTCACGACGCCAACACAGAGGCCAAGAAAAAAGAGCTGTTCGGCAAGGTGCGTTCCGGCCAGGTGCGTGTGCTGCTGGGCAGTACCTCCAAAATGGGCGCGGGCACCAATGTCCAGGATCGTCTTGTGGCGATCCATGATGTCGATTGTCCCTGGCGGCCCGGTGATTTGCAGCAGCGCAAAGGTAGAATCGAGCGTCAGGGCAACCAGAATGAGAAAGTCCATGTATTTCGTTATGTGACAGAAGGAACCTTCGACGCTTACTTGTGGCAGACCGTGGAAAATAAGCAAAAGTTCATTTCCCAGATTATGAGTTCCAAGTCCCCGGTGCGCTCCTGCGACGATGTGGATGAAGTGGCGCTGTCCTTTGCGGAAATCAAGGCCCTGTGCGCCGGTGATCCCCGGATCAAGGAGCGTATGGATTTGGATGTGGAGGTTTCCAAGCTGAAAATTATGAAAGCCGACTACAAGAGCAAGCAGTACCGGCTGGAAGATAATCTGCTGCGGCACTTCCCGGAACAGATTGAAAAGCTGAAGGGCTACATTCAGGCAATTCAGGAGGATATGCAGACGCTGGAAGCCCACCCTCATCCCACGGATGGCTTTGTGGGTATGACGGTTCTGGCTGACGAGCTGACAGATAAGGATAATGCCGGTGCCGCTTTGATTGAGGCCGCAAAGAAAGCAACCGGGCTTGACCCGGTGGAGGTCGGTACATACCGGGGCTTTCAGATGTCCGTCACTTTGGAGGACTTCGGCAAAAAGTATGTGCTGACCATGCAGGGCAGGCTGCGGCACCAGGCTATCCTAGGCAGCGACCCCAGAGGGAATCTGATTCGTCTGGACAACGCTTTGGCACAGATGCCCCAGCGGTTGAAGGTATTCCAGACCCAGTTGGACGAAACCTACCACCAGCAGGAAGCGGCAAAGGCAGAGCTGGGCAAGCCCTTTCCCTATGAGGAGGAGCTGCGGGACAAAACCGCGCGGCTTATTTTTCTGGATGCGGAGCTGAATCTGGATGCCAATAAGGGCGGTCAGCAGGAACAGGTGGTTGCCAAATCCGCCCGCCCCTCTGTGCTTGATAAGCTGCGAAGCCAGCCTGCCCCCAGCAGGACTGATAAAAAACAAAAACGCCATGAGGAGGTACGATGATGACCAACGAAGAACGCAATACGGCATTGTATCAGAAGATGTTTGACGAACAGGAGAAATTCCGGGACTGGCTGAAAGGCCAGCCCCCGGAGGGAATCCTGAACCACGCCTATGAATACACCGTCCGGGAAGATATTCTGCTGTCGCTGGAATACCACGACCTGTCGGATGCGCAGGCTGACGCCCTGATGAAATCCCCCAGTCCTCTGGCGGATGTATTCCGGGATTTTGAAAAGCGGGAGACAGACCATATGGATGTGATCTGGGACTGTCTGGAATCCAGAGCGGATACGATTCTGGAAGAACAGCGCCGTACACTCAGGGAAACGCCGGTGTATCCCTATCCTGCCAGCTACGCTCAGGAGCATGGGGAGCTGGAGCAGTACCGGGCATCCAACAGAGTAAACATTGCCTGCAAGGAAGCCATTGAAGCGGCAATCCGGGAGCATTATCACGACAATCAACTCGATAACCAAGCAGCAGCACAGGTCGTTAATGCTTTCGGACTGGACAGGACGCTGTATGTCCTCGCAAACACTGTCCAGCAGAAAGATTGGGACGCACGGTTTTCCCACAGCAATAAGGAATGGGCGAAAACCATCCCCATCCAGAAGAATCCCGATGCGTGGGGTACAGACCGGAACTGCCAGTTTGTTGTGAACAGCCATTCGGGACTGACCGATTTGTTTCTCAGCACCGTCCGTCAGGAATACTGTCAGAAACAGGAGAAAGCCCACAAACCCTCCGTCCGGGCGAAACTACAGACTACGCCGAAAACAACTTCGCCGAAATATTCGGCGAAGTTGAATGGACAGGAGCGTTGAAATGGCCAACCGCAAAAGAAATATCGAGGTGCGATTTCGTGTTACGCAGAAAGAACTGGATATGATCCGGGAAAAAATGGCGCAATATGGCACTACAAACTTATCGGCGTTTCTCCGAAAGATGTCCATTGACGGATATGTGGTGAAGCTGGAATTGCCGGAGCTGAAAGAGATGGTATCTCTGCTCCGGTACTCCAGCAACAACCTCAACCAGCTTACCAAGCGCGTCCACGAAACCGGCAGAATTTACGATGCCGATCTGGACGATCTCCAGCAAAGCCAGGAACGTCTGTGGGATGCGGCACGGGATATTCTCTCGGCTCTTACAAAGTTTGGGTAACCCGCCGTATCCTTGCAGAAAGAATATGTTTCCCTTATTATAACAGTACAAAGAAAAAGGAGGCTGCGAACATGAAACGGATTTTCAAAATCCTTACTATCCCTGTTACCCTGGCAATTGATCTGTTTACGCTAATCTGTATTGGGCTGATCTCCTTTTCGGGAATGCTGCTCCGGCTGGTCAGTGGGATTATTGGCATCCTCGGCATTGCGGTTCTGGTGACGTATTCCCCAAAGAATGGTCTGATTCTCCTGACCATTGCATTCCTGGTCAGCCACATGGGTTTGCCCATGCTCGCAGTCTGGGTGCTGGGCAAACTGCAAGATGTATCTGGATTCTTGAAAAGCATCTGATTGTAAGCTCCAGTGTCAAAACGGCACTGGAGCTTTTTCCACTATGTACGACGATTTTGTTGCGTAATGTCTGCGCCTGTGATATAGTGTTCGCAATGTAACAATCTATGTGGGAGGGAATGCGATGAAAAAGCACGGTCACTATTGCAAAGTCTGCGGCAGATATAGAGCCAATGAGAAATTCAGTGGCAAAGGTCACGCTTCCCATATTTGCAAAGACTGCACCAAATTGCCGCCGGAAGTGAAAGCGGAACAGGAAACGCTGAATCGGCTATTCAACCTTCCGTGGCACTTATCGAAAGCACAAAAGAGTTGGCTGAAAAACAGGACACAGGATCGCCGCCCGGAGGTCAAGGCACTTGCGCAGGAGCAATACGATATGCGATTTGGTCACAGACATCAGGATATGCAGCTAGATGATTTTGATGATTTTGATGATTTTGATGACTTGGACGAGTTTGATGAACTTGATGAAGATGATGAAATGGAATAGTGTTCCAGCGGACTGCTTTTGAAAGCGGTCCGTATTTCTTTTTGGGAGGTGAAACCATTTGGCAACCACAAGGCTGATGCCCCTGCATATCGGCAAGGGGCGGTCTGTTGGAACCGCAATTGAAGCTATCATTGACTATGTAGCAAACCCAGAAAAGACAGATAGCGGCAGGCTCATCACAAGCTGGCAATGCGACAGCCGTGTTGCTGACAGAGAGTTTCTACTATCCAAGCAACAGTACATGAAAAACACCGGGAGAGTGCGAGGAGAGGATAATGTGATTGCCTACCATCTGCGCCAGTCCTTCCGCCCCGGCGAGATCACCCCGGAGGAAGCAAACCGTTTAGGATATGAGCTGGCACGGCGGTTCACAAAAGGCAATCATGCCTACATCGTCTGCACACATATCGACAAAGCCCATATTCACAATCATGTGATCTGGAACTCCACCGCCCTCGATGAGCGGAGCAAGTTCCGCAACTTCTGGGGCAGCACCAAGGCTCTGCGCCGCCTCAATGATACGATCTGCATTGAGAATGGTTACTCCATCGTGGAGAATCCCAAGGGCAAGAGCAAGACCTACGACAAGTGGCTGGGCGATCAGAAGAAGCCCTCCCACCGGGAGCGTATCTGCTATGCCATTGATGAAGCGCTGGCACAGCAGCCCCAGAGCTTTGAGAAGCTGCTGGAGCTGCTGCAACGCTCCGGGTATCAGGTCAAGGGCGGCAAGATTCCCGCCTTGCTGGGGGAAGGACAGAAGCGCTTCATCCGCATGGACACGCTGGGCGCAGGCTACACCCCGGATGATCTTCGCGCCATCATTGCCGGAACCAAGGAGCATACCCCGAAAAAGAAGCCGATCATGGATGCTCCCGCGAAACCCAGCGGTAGTCTGCTGATTGATATTCAGGCAAAGCTACAAGAAGGAAAGGGTGCCGGTTACGCACGGTGGGCGAAGAACTTCAATCTGAAACAGCTTTCCCAAACGCTGATCTATCTGGAGGAACACAATCTGCTGGATAGAAGTGTTCTGGAAGAAAGGACTGCTTCCGTCACAGTGCAGTACCACTCCCTGTCTGCCAAGATGAAGTCCGCCGAGCAGCGCATGGCGGAAATCAAAGTGTTGCAGCAGCACATCATCAACTACGCAAAGACCCGTGACACCTATGTTGCCTATCGAAAGGCTGGCTACTCCAAGAAATTCCTTTCCGAGCATGAGTCTGAGATCATACTGCATAAGGCGGCAAAGCAGTTTTTTGATGAACAGGGCTTGAAAAAGCTGCCCACTGTCAAGAGCCTGCAAGCAGAATACGCCCAGCTCCTATCCGAGAAAAAATATATGTATGCCGATTACCGAAAGGCCAGAGATGAGATGCGGGCGCTTCAAACTGCCAAGGCCAATGTGCAGAAAATACTAATTCTGTGTAATGAGGAAGAAGACAAGGGCGAGCAAGAACAAAGGCGATGAATATAGTTTGAGTGTCCTCGCTTTGTGGAGAATTGTATTCCATAAGAAGACAAAATGAGATATTTGTTCATATTACATGAACTTTTTTTCGATTTTGTAAGAATTTTGTCATCATTTCCCCCTTGCATGGAAAGAAAAGGTTTGATAGAATGATATCGAAAAAGAGTTTAAAGAGAAGTCTTTTGCTTGGATGAAGGGAGCCTCTGGATAACATGAAAATTAGCAAAGTAGTAAAATTCAATAGTGTTTCCAGTGGCTTTACTTGCAGAGCTACCCTTCTTGCATGAAAGGGAGTAATTGGCTTCTTGCACGGTAGAGCTAGTCGTCGACCAGTTCTACCGTGTTTTTTTCTCTTTTTACACCAATTTTAGTTCAGAAAGGAGGTATTGAGATGTCCAATAGAATGTTCTACACGAAGATTCATCGTATTCCTGTTTTCAGAGTGATTATTCGAGATGATGGTCTGGAACCGCTTGTGGATTTCTATAATTCGCGCACAAAAGTCCACGAAACGATGTCCATTCTGGAATTTCATGCTGAATTGGATCGGCTCATCTTCGGCCAATGACTGTCTCTCTCATATTGGGGTTGAGAAGACGTAAAATCAATTAATAAAAATCCCCTGTCGGTAGATAGCCGGCTTAGAAAGAAGGAAATGAATCAATCCCCTATCTGTGGAATACAGAAATTCACAGCCGAGGAATCACTTTATTGTAGGTTCCCAGCAAGGAAAAATGGAATAAGTTTCTCACTTGTTCCGAGCCTGACCGTTGCACGAGTCCGGGCCGCAGCAGTAAGAAGACGATACTGTCTCAATTTATCGTCTGTTTACTCATGCGGCCCGGATTTTGTGCGTTTTAATGAGGTTGTTTTCCAAAAAGGAAATAACTTTGCCAGTTAAAAAGGAGGCCATTAACTTATGACTGGAACATTTATTGATTGCTGTGCCATCGCACTGGGTACTACAATTGGTGCTATCGCAAGCTCAAAGTTCAAAGATGGCATCTTCTCTGAGAAAGTCATGCAAACTCTCGCTCTGTGCGCCTTTCTGGTAGGTATTGTTGGTTGTCTTGATGTTTCCAATCCAATTGTTGCAATCCTTTCTTTGGTTGTTGGTGGTATAATTGGCAATGCAATTCAGTTGGAAAACCGTGTTGTTTGGCTTCTCAACAAGAGCTCCGCCATTCTCTCTAAGACTCCCATGTCTGAGAAGAAGATCGAAGGATTCATTTCCTATTCCCTGTTGAGTATCGTTGGCAGCATGTCTATCGTCGGCGCAATTCAGAATGGACTGAATGGTGATATTACTACGCTTCTCACAAAATCTATGTTGGATCTGATCTGTGCGATCTTATTCGGAGCTTCTTTTGGCTTCTCCATTATGTTCTCCATTGTGATTGTGTTGTTTTATCAGGGCTTCTTCTCCTGTCTTGCAGCGGTACTTTCTCCTGTAATCACTACTGCGGTTCTGGGAGATATGTCTGCTGTGGGTTCCGTATTAATCTTCTGCGTGGGATTGAATCTTCTTGGTGTATGCAATATCAAGACCATGAACCTTGTCCCTGCAATTTTCCTGCCCATTCTTATCTACAAGTTTATCTAAACAGGATGGGATATTAACAGCTAGGTAAATAAACAACAGTGCACCTGTGGCTGCCTTGGTACATAATCCAAGCACCAGTGCAATCACAGGTGCCCTTCTCAAAAAAGCAGGTGATATTTATTATGATTAAAAATGAGGTTTCTTTAACTGGTGATCGTCCTACCGGTGCTCTCCACTACGGACATTATGTCGGTAGCCTAAAAAGTCGTGTTGCCCTTCAAAATAATGATTCTATTACAGCGAGATATGTCATGATTGCAGATTTGCAAGCACTAACAGATAATGCTGATAATCCACAGAAAATTACAGAAAACATTCTAAATGTCATGTGCGATTATCTGGCCGTGGGGCTTAGCCCAGATAAAACGACATTCTTCTTACAGTCCCATATTCCTGCACTGAGTGAATTGCCGATGTATTACAGCAATTTGGTTACCGTTGCCAGACTGCAACGCAACCCAACGGTAAAAGCTGAAATGCAGAGCAAGAGTATGACTTCTAGCTCCGTTCCGGTTGGTTTTTTCACTTATCCTATTAGCCAGGCAGCTGACATTACCTGCGTAGGTGCTACCGTAGTTCCAGTCGGTGAGGACCAACTTCCAATGATTGAGCAAACTCGCGAAATTGTCCACACTTTTAACAGGCTCTACGGTAAGGGGAAGAACATTCTCATGGAACCGGTTGCAATTCTGCCAGAAAAAGCTCTGAATGGGCGACTGGTCGGTACCGATGGTAAAACAAAGATGAGCAAATCCCTCAATAATTGCATTTATCTTAAGGATACCGCTGATATAATTTGTTCTAAGGTAAAGGGTATGTTCACCGACCCCAATCATCTTAGAATTAATGATCCAGGTAATACCGAGAATAATCCAGTATTCATCTATCTACGTTCTTTCTGCACAGATGAACACTTCCAAATGTTCTGTCCCGTATATCAGAACCTTGCCGAGATGGAAGCTCACTACAGAAAAGGCGGGTTAGGGGATGGCACAGTAAAAAAATTCCTTACGGATGTGTTGATTGCAGAATTTGAGCCAATCTACACCAGACGTTTGCAATGGGAGCAGCACCTTAATGATGTCAAAGATATTCTCTATAAGGGTACGAACGAAACAATTGAGGTAACGAGCAAAACCCTCGAAGCAGTACGTTCGGCAATTGGTATTATGAAGTTTTAATGATTCACATCCCATCAAAGACCGTTTATCACAGACGGACTCTATACTTGGGAGTTCTACTCTATAAAAAACTTCTTTGCATGTGGTAACTACACATACTTTACTTCAGGTTCATGACTTGCACATGATGTCACAGCAATAATAGATTTGCTTGTTTCATGACTATTCCCTTATATCCTATTTCTCAAAAACAGAACGTGCTAAATTATAAAATGTATCTACTATTCCTAATTGTGAACAACAACGAATAATTGAGTCACACGCTCATGAATTACGGAGCAGCCAGTCAACGATGTAGGTACAGTTACAATTGAAACAAAATGCTGAGACTGGGGCAACCAATTCTCTGGATTGGTTGCCCTTGCCTACATTTTAGCAGTTCCTGTTTGGCTGTCAAGGATGACTTGCCACTTGCTATGTCCTTGATAGCCAAACGATCAGTGCTTCACTGGCGCTAATGTTCGTGAGCAAATGGATCAAAATTCATGAACGTTTACGCCTGATATTGATACTGCTCTCGCAGTTTTTCCTTATTACTCAGCTTAACATCTGCTCTTGTTATGTTGTACTCCACATAACCGGGCCAATGTTGACCGAATTCTTGACGAGAATGTTCCCAGCGAGGAGAATGAAAATGAGAAGGATGGGCGTTGATGCCCATTTAGCGATTTGCAAAATCGCGTAGCCGCTGGATTTTTCCAGCGTTTTCAGAACACACTTCCAGTGTTCTGCGGGGATTGGGGCAGAGCCTCAACAAGCAGAAAACGCTCAAATCCGCCGGGGCGGAAATGAGCGTTTTTCGCATATGGCGCGCCATAGGCATTGCTTGCTGCTAGTATCCGGAATTCTGGATACCATAGAGTTATCCTGACTTTTGTGTTATACCGACTTTTCAAAAAAGCCCCACTGTACCAGCAGTTTTGGAAAGAAAAGTCGGTATAACATTTTGTCCTTTAATGGGAAAGAAACCCGTGTTTTTGCAAAAGTCGGTATAACCAAGTCCATTTTTCCATTCCTGTTTTTTCTGTATAATGTTGATTACAGGGCAACCTGAATCTAAATTACAAGGACGTGAAAGGTAATGGATAGGCGGATTCTCCTGGATGATCTCATAGACCAAACATCAGTGTGCATGCGTGATAAGCTGAAGTTGTCACCGCGAACGGTTTATGGGCAAAGCTATGGGTATATGAAGGTGATTCGAGATTATTGTTCGGCTCATGGGGAGGAGTATTATAACCCCATATTACTGAGAGAATTTCAGCAGGAATTGGAATCACGATATGAGCTGGGAGAAATCAAACAGGATCACTATTTGGGCAAACGTAAATGCCTAGAGCGGCTCACAGAGTATTACAATACCGGCACTCTTTCCTGGACAATGCACAAACTAAAACAAAAATACCGTCTGTTTGATGAGGACAAAGCTCTGCTGGAAGAATTCCTGCAAACGCTGGTCCGAGATCCGAATACAAGCTACGACTATTCCTGGGTAATCCGCCGTTATCTGAATTACCTGCGAAGTATTGGCATTACAGATGTGAGGAAAATAAAAACATCCGATCTGGCCGGGTTTATCCTGTCCTGCTCCAAAGAAGTTACCCGCGGCAGCCTGCGGAACATTCTCTCCTATGCAAAACGGTTCCATGAATTTCTGCGGGATACCGGGCGACTGGATATTCCTTTTGAGGGATTGTTTTCGGTTTCCGTTACCCGGGAAGAAAAAATCCAGCAGCCGCTGACAACGCAGGAACTGAATCGCATTTTGGAGCAGATCGACCTGCGTACTGTAAAGGGAAAGCGAAATCTGGCGATTATCCTTTTGGGGGCCGAACTGGGATTGCGTGCCTCGGATATCATTAATTTGAAGCTGACAGACATTGACTGGGTGAGAAAAGAACTGCATATCCAGCAGCAGAAAACGGGATATCCTGTCAAGCTTCCGCTTACAGAAAAGGCAGCCGCCGCATTGCGGGATTATATTCTGAATGGCCGCAGGCAGACAGATTGTGAGTTCCTGTTTTTAAAGCTGAGACCGCCGTATGAAAAAATTGGTGACGCGGTTGCTTTAGGCTGCATGTTCCGCTCTTACCAGAAGGCAGCGGGAATAGAACACTCTGCATTTGATGGGAAGGGGTTCCATTCTCTCAGACGCAGGCTGGGAAGAGAACTGGTCATTGACGGTGTTCCGCTTGCAACGATTTCACAGGTTCTGGGGCACAGGGATATGGAAGCTGCCAAGCAGTATATTTCTCTGGACAGCGTCCACCTCCAGGAATGCGCTCTGGACTTTTCTCTGATTGGAGGTCGCCGCCATGATTGAATGCAGCAGTCTGCTGGGGCCATATATCCAGGGATTTCTCTCATACCGGGAAGCACTATTCCACAAAAATTCCGCATATGAACCTATCATGAAAAGTCTGGACAGATTTTGCGCGAAACGGTTTCCCTGCTCTGCAGTTCTGACGCAGGAAATGGTACTGACCTGGATGGAAGACAGCACTGGTTCTTATAGCTGTGAACGCACGGTAAGAGGTTCTGTTATTCGGAAATTCGCAATGTACATGAATGGCATTGGCGGCGCTGCCTATGTCCTTCCAGAGAAAATGTACGGACATACCAGCGCCTTTGTTCCATATATTTTTACAGATGATGAACTGATTCGCTTGTTTGCGGCAATAGACCGTATATCCCCATCTGCCGCGCAGCCGTATAAACAGGAAGTTCTTCCGGTCATGTTCCGGCTAATTTACACCTGTGGTCTCAGACCGGCAGAGGCCCGGACGCTGAAAACAGAAAATCTATATCTGGATTCCGGGGAAGTGCTGATTACAAGGACAAAGCGAAACAAGGACTGTATCGTTGTCATGTCTGAAGATATGCGCACGCTGTGTGTTGATTACAATGAGCGGCGCGCTCGTTTCCCTTTTGAAAGCGGCTATTTCTTTCCCCGAGCGGATGGGGAAGCCTTTGCGTCCATAACCATACTTCGTGAATTTCAAAGGTGTTGGAAGAATGCGAATCCAGATATCGACGAGGAAAACCTTCCCCCTGTTCGCGTATATGATTTACGTCACCGGTTTGCAACCGCCGCTGTGCAGCGTTGGCTGGATGACGGCTCCGATTTGAACGCGAAACTTCCGTTTCTGCGTGCCTATATGGGCCACAATTCCTTTGCGCAGACAGCATATTATATTCACCTGCTGCCTGCAAATCTGATACAGAGTACCGCTGTTGACTGGGCTGTGTTTGACACGCTGATACCGGAGGTGTGCCAAGATGCAGAAGCCTGAAAACAGATTACTCACAGTGATCCATGATTTCTTTCTGATTTATCTTCCGTCCCAAAGAAAGAGCAGTCCACATACCGTGAAAGCCTACCAGACAGCGGTGGAACAGCTCATGGATTACGCTGCCGGACAGCAAGAATGCCGCATAACAGCGGTGACCTTTGACATGCTGGACAAAAATCTCGTCTCCGGCTTTCTGGATGATCTGGAACAGCGGGGCTGTTCTGTTTCCACCAGAAACCACAAGCTCAAATCCATCCGGGCATTGTTTGCTTACGCTGCCATGATGGATATTTCGCTGGCTCGTTATTACAAAGAGCTGGAGAAGATTCCATGGAAGAAAGAAACAGAACCTGCCGGTATTGAATTTTTGAGCGAAGCGGAAATGAAAGTTCTGCTGTCACAGCCGGATACCGCAACGAAAAAGGGTATCCGGGATCTGCTCTTGATGATTATGCTGTACGATACTGGTGCACGAATCCAGGAATTGCTGAATCTGAGAATCTGCGATATTCAATTCTCCAAATCTCCAACTGTGAAGGTGTTGGGCAAAGGCGGCAAATACCGGTTCATACCGGTCATGCCCAAAACCGTGGAGCATATACGAAAATACATGAAGCTGTATCATCCGGGAGAAGGCGACTATGCAAATGCGTTTCTCTTTTATACAGACCGAAAAGGCGTCCGCGCCCCGATGTCCGATGACAACGTAAGAAAAATGCTGCGTCAGTATGCGGACAGTGCCAGAGCATCCTGTCCCTCTATGCCAACCAATTTGCATCCACACCATTTTCGCCACAGCCGGGCTATGCACCTGTACCAGCATGGAATGGATCTGGCGCTGGTCTCCCAATGGCTGGGTCACGCAAATCTTGAGACTACCTTGATCTATGCCCATGCGGATACGGAAATGAAACGGAAAGCGATTGAAAAAGCGTCCGCCGGAATCTGTGAGATTGACGCAGGCGAAAGTGATGCCGATACTCTCGATGATGATACTCTGAAACGTCTTTACGGTCTGCGGTAAAATCCCATTGGTTATACCGACTTTTGAAAAAACGCGGGTTCCTTCCAACTGAAAAAGCAAAATGTTATACCGACTTTTTTGCCCAAAACTGTTGGCACAGTGGGCATTTTTTGAAAAGTCGGTATAACATGAAAGTCGGGATAACCGCTAGCCGCTAGTATGCGGAATTCCTGATACTGAATAGCGAATTATCCGACATCGCGAAAAGCAGAACGCCCCGATACTCAAAAGATGAACTGCGCCCCGTCAAGTAGACAGCGAAATAATTAACGAAAAGTTCACAGCGCTGCGGCGCTGTGGCACCCATCCAATATGTACACTTGCTCTGGCGAGCGCACATATTGGATGGGTTTTGTTATGCCGCCAACAACATAGTGTGTTTCTCCATAGGCGTAAGAATGCCGAGATTTCTTTGGACACGCTGAGTATTGTAGTATAGGATGTATGCTTCAAACATATCCACTAATTCTTCCCGGGAAGTAAATCTGCGCCCATAATATCTTTCTCTCTTTAGGATGCCCCAGAAACCCTCCATAGGCCCGTTGCCAATGCAATGAGCTACTCTGGACATGCTCTGTGTCATATGTATAATCCGCCTTTCGCAGAAAGGCGGATTATACATATGGCTGTGCTCTTTTCAGTGGTAACGCTTACCGCAGATAACAATGAGGTAGAGTTTCTCGCTGCCAGTATTCCAAGGGATGCCGACGATCTCGATGGCTGGACTGTCTATGAGAACTTCATGGATGAGCTGGATTCCGAGCAGGAAGTCAGCGTCCATGTTGAAGCCTATCTCTATGGCGAGGGCAAAACCTTAAAGGCAACGCCCGAGGAAGTGGCGTATTTCAGGATGCGAGCGGATGCAAATGAAGATTTCCTGCATGACCACTGTGACAACATTGAGGACGCGGACTTCACCATTCATTGGTCGCCAGACGAGCTGTACGGAGTGGAGTTGGAGCTATGACGGCAGAAAAGAATGTAAATGTCAATGAATATTTGAGCCGGGTGCTAGCCAATATTTGAGCCACTTATGCTAACGAATACTTGAGCCACCTGGTACAAAAGTATGAGTGAATCCCTGAGCCAGCTGTGACCGAAAATTCAGCCAGCGGTGTTGCCGGCGGTTGTTGCGGCTTCATTCTCAGCCTGTGCAGTCATCAGGCGGTAAGATGGTCCGCTCATATCCAGTACATGGGATCGGTATGTCAGCCTGTCGACCAGAGCTGCGACCATGGTCGTGTTCTCAAACAGCTGTGTCCATTCGGAGAAGGACAGATTTGTGGTCACAATGGTGCTGGATCGTTCACTGCGCTCAGAGATTACCTTGAACAGCAGTTCTGACTCATATTTATTGAAACTCATGTAACTCAGTTCATCCAGGATCAAAAGATCCGTTTTCTCCAACTGCCGTTCAATTCGGCCCAGTTGGTAGGCATCTCTGGCCTCCGTCAGTTCCGTTGCCAGCGTACCGGCGTTCTTAAACAGAACCCGGTAACCCTGCAGGCAGGCTTTCAGGCCAATGGCAATGGAAATATGGGTCTTCCCTCTGCCGGGATTTCCAATCATGACGATATTCTTTCTGTCGTCAATGAATTTGCAGGATGCCAGTTCGTGGATGAATACCGGAGAAATACTGGGATTCAGCTGGGTAAAATCAAACTCGTCCAGCGTCTTCTGGAACGGAAATCCGGCAGCTTTTAACCGACGGCGGTTCTGGTTTTCCTGTCTGGCATTGGTTTCAGCCATGAGAAGATCCAGGAGCAGATCACCGAAATCGGCATCGGGCTGGCTTTGCCGCAGAATATCTGTATAGTTGGCAAATGTAGGCAGCTTCAGCTGCTTGCAAAGAAGCTTTATCTGTTCTTCCCTGATGTCAATCACGATGCGGCAGCCCCCTTTCCGCAGAGGGTATCATAGGCACCCAGATCTACAGCCGGAACTTTCACTGGATCTTCCACCACCGGCTCCGGACTGTTGGGAAGCCTTCCGCACATAACTGCGGCATACCCGACATCGGCACACTGTCCCAACAATTCCACTGTTTCCTTGGCCGTAAGATTCTGCCCTTCCAGCCAATTCAGGAATTCCGCGGGAACTGCATTCTGGACGGGACGTGCGTAACGGATCGCCCTGCCTTTCTGCGCCAGTATGGGAAGATAGTGCTGTAAATCCAAAGATTCTCCCTTGCGGCCAAAGAGCCGTTCATGACGGGCAACCAGAGATCCGGAAATCCAGACCTCGATGTGGTTGGGATATGCTTTCAGGGTCGTGTTCTTTCCGGTATACCGGCAGGGAACAGAATAGGCATTTGTTTCAAACAGCACTGTGGAATACCGGCTGACAGTGGGATATGCCCTCTTGGAAACATCCGGTGTGTAGGCAGGCAGGGGCTGCAGGCACTGTCGGTCTTCTTCCAACAGGATACCTACCGGAGCCGGGCGGCTGTCAACTTTGTGTTCCAGATAGCGAACACACTTCTCCAGCAGCTTTCCGTTCAACTCTTCCAGATTTTTCACTTTAGGTAAAGGAACACATACATTGCGTCGGATATAGCCCACAAGGTTTTCTACCAACCCTTTTTCATT
>CALWXR010000013.1 GCA_944385535.1 uncultured Oscillospiraceae bacterium | reverse complement strand
AAGATATGCTGCAAATTGTGTTTGGATCCATGGCTTCAGCGCACTACCTTGGGTGGCGTGAATAATTCAGGTTTATTTTTTCTTATATTTTCCTCTCCCGTCAACGGGCTTTCCGCGTCTTTTGGTATCCTGAATTTCACCCTATGCGGCCCGCCTGGCAAAGCTTTTGTATCCGTCTTTCGAAAATGCCCATTTTGCCGCTAGATATAGATTCCATGCTTTTTATCCGTTCTTTCCGCACAGAATTCGCCATCATATATATTATACACGGTTGAGCGAATCATGGGAAGTATTTTCATTTGGATGCTTTTTGCCGCCTCCGACTATGAATCACATAACCTTCTCCGGTGCATACTAGAGAAAAGCTCTGAACCAGAAAATACATCTGATTTTCATTGCCAAGAATCAAAGATTTCCCAGGAACAATAAGGAGCGTGAAATCATGGCCAGTCAAAAGCGGGGGCGGCAGAGCTTTCAGCTGAACCGCCCGGCAGTGATTACCCATTGGGCCAGCGTAGCGGGAAAAAAAGAATCGGAAGGTCCCTTGGGCCATACCTTTGACCTGACTTCTCAGGATGCCTATTTCGGCCAAAAGACCTGGGAACAGGGCGAAAAGCAGATGCAGAAGCTGGCCCTGGAAACCCTGGCAAAAAAGGCAGGGCTTCGGCAGCAGGAATTCGACCTGGTGTTTTCCGGGGATCTTCTGAACCAGTGCATCGGTTCTTCCTTCACCCTGCGGAATATGGGCATTCCCCACTTGGGACTTTACGGGGCCTGCTCCACCATGGCGGAAAGCTTGCTTCTGGCTTCCATGACAGTAGGCGGCGGCTTCGGGGACAAGGTGGTGGCCATGACCTCCTCCCACTTTGCCTCCTCCGAGCGGCAGTACCGCTTCCCTCTGGGCTACGGCGGTCAGCGGACCCCCACCGCCCAGTGGACGGTCACCGGTTCCGGAGCGGCCCTGGTATGCAGCGAAGGGAAAGGGCCCCGAATCACCGGCTGCACCATCGGCACCGTCACGGATCTGGGGATCAAGGACGCCAACAACATGGGCGCGGCCATGGCCCCCGCCGCCTACGCCACCATCAGGGCCCATTTTACCGACATGGGGGTGGGGCCGGAGGATTTTGATCTCATCGTCACCGGAGATCTGGGGCAGCTGGGCAAGGAAATGCTCCTGGAGCTGGCCAAGCGGGACGGTCTTTCCCTGGGAGGCAAGCTGACAGACTGCGGCAATCTGGTCTTTGACAACACCGTACAGGACGTCCACGCCGGCGGCTCCGGCTGCGGGTGCAGCGCCGTTACCCTGTGCGGATACCTTCTGGGGCAGCTGAACACCGGAAAGCTGAAAAAGATCCTTTTCTGCGGCACCGGCGCTCTGCTCTCCCCCACCTCGACTCAGCAGGGCTTGCCAATCCCTGGGGTATGCCATGGGATCGCGATTACAGGAGGAAGATAACATGGACTATGTCAAAGCCTTTGTCGTAGGGGGCCTTCTTTGCCTGATTGGACAGATTCTGGTAGACAAAACCAAGCTGACCCCCGCGAGAATCCTGGTAAGCTATGTAGTTCTGGGCGTGCTGCTGGGCGCTTTGGGCCTTTACCAGCCTCTGGTGGACTTTTCGGGCGCCGGCGCGGGCGTTCCCCTCACCGGCTTCGGAAACACTCTGGCCAAGGGCGTAAGGGAAGCTGTGGATGAAAGCGGTTTTCTGGGGATCTTTACCGGTGGCCTGAAGGCAGCTGCCGGCGGGATCACCGCCGCCATTACCGCCGGACTCCTGGCCAGCTTGATTTTTAAAGCCAAGGATAAATCTTGAAAAAGCGGGCATGCTATGGGAGCGGAAAAACCGCAATACAGATTGGGAGGAAGAATGTTATGAATAATCAGAACAAGACCCAGAACCAGAACAGCAAGCAGACCCAGACTCAGAACAAGACCCAGAACGAAAATAAGAACGAGACCCAGAACCAGAACAAGAACAGCCGCTGATTTTCCAAAAAACGGCAGGGCCGCCCCCAAATCGGGAGCGGCCCCTATTTTTTGTTATGTCCATAGCGAAGGATCTGCCATTACAGAATTTCTGCAAATCGTCCCAACTGAAAAAAGTAGAGCAGCTTCCTCTTAATGGGTTTTTCATAGATCCGGCTCAGGGCTTCCCCGTAGACCTCCACCTGTGGCCGATATCGTTCAGCGGTGGTGGACACCGTAGAGTCATTGACTCTGTCCGTTTTGAAATCCACAATGGTGATCCCGTCGTTCTCGATCAGGGCGCAGTCCACCACACCCTGAAGCAGCACCTGTTCCCCTTCCAGACCTTCCCCGTAGTGCTTTCCATCGTCCAGAATGGAAAACTTGAATTCCCGGATACAGGGCGTGCCGCTGCTCAGCTTCCGCCCAATGTCCGTTTGGAAAAAGGCGGCAATTTGTGGGCAGTTTACCAATCCGCCCTGCTCCTGGGTAATGAATTTCCCCTGGATCAGCCGCCGGATCTCCTGCTCCACCGCTTCCAAGGAACCGCAGTTTTCAAAGCGCAAATACTGTAGAGCGGCGTGCATCGCGCTACCGTAGGCCCTTCCGTCTGCCTGCTTTTCCTCCAGAAATACCGGGCGGCGAAAGCGATGATCCGCCATTCTGGGGGGCTTTGTGTTCTCTGCCGCCTCCGCGTCCTTCACCCGTCCTTTCCGCCCGGTAGCGGTCTGTTTGGAAGGCGCCAATGTAGCCTCTGCGTGGGAATACCGGAAGGACAGGGCCTCTTTCAGTTCCTGCTCTCCCCCCTGGGGGAGAGCGGGTCTCATCCGGCTCACAGCGGAGGCCCCGACTTCCGTCTCAGGGGGATCCGAGAGGGTGACCTTCCAGGGGTACCGCCCCATTCGTGTCTGGGCGGGCCTGGCCCCCAGGGCGTGGAGCGTCCCGGCTTCCGTATGCTGCAATGCTTCCAGTAGCACCCATTCTCCCGGCCGCTGGGCTTCCCGGCAGCTCAGCCGCCCGCCGTCAAAGGAGCACATCAAAGCCAATTCCTGAAGCAGCTTTTGGGGGTTTTTCTCCGCGTAGGTCATGATCAGCCGGTCTCTTGCCCGGGTCATGGCTACATACACCACCCGCAGTTCTTCGCTTAAGCTTTCCGCCCCCTGCTTCACGGCTATGGCCCGCTTAGACAAGGAGGAATACCGGACGCGATTGGCCGTATCCACCGCGGATAAGCCCAGGCCCAGATCCTTGTCGCAGAGAATTGGGGCTTTCAGGTTTTCTTTATTGAACCGGCGGGAGAGATTTCCCAGGAAAACCACGGGAAATTCCAGGCCCTTGGACTTGTGGATGCTCATAATGGTCACGCAGCCGGAATTGGCGGCTTCCGCTGTCAGCAGCCCCTTTTCCTCCATTGCCGCCAAATGATACAAAAACCGATCCAGATCCCCCCGGCTGCCCTTTTCAAAGTCCGCCGCCAGCTGGAAAAAGCTTTGCAGATTGGCTTCTTTCCCCTTTCCGCCGGGCATGGCCCCGTAAATGCTGTCCATTCTGGTCAGCGTAAAGCAAGTCTCCAGCAGGGCGGTCAAGGAATTTTTTCTGGCCTCCCGGCGCAGCAGGCCCAGGGTTTCCAGAAAGGCGCGGGCCTTGGGGCTGTCGCTGAGCAGCAAAGCGTCGTAGATGCTGCCTTTCTTTTGCCTGCTTCGAAACGCCGCCAGATCGTCAGCGGTAAATCCAAAGACAGGGCTTGCCAGAGTGCTGAGCAGGGGGATGTCCTGCCTGGGGTTCTGAATGGTTTGCAGCAAAGCGCGCAGGGTTGCGATCTCCTGGGTTTTCAGCAGATCGGTGCCGCCGCCGGAGGCGCAGCGGATCCCACGCTGCTCCAGGGCCTGCTGGAAATAGCTGCCGCCGCTGCCGGGAGACCGGAGCAAGATCACGATATCCTCCGGCGTCACAGGCCGCAGGCCCTCCTTGCCCCGAACCGGCGTTCCCTGACGAAGCATGGTCTGGATTTTTTCCGCTACGAATTGAGCTTCCTCCCGGTACTGGTTTTCCCGGGTCTGGATCACATGCAGTTCCACACCTGCATCTGGCAGCGGCATATGGGGAATGCCTTCCCGAAGCTGCTCTGCCTCTGTGTAGTGCAGTCCCCCCACCTTGGCGCTCATGCAGCTGTGAAAAACCTGATTCACCCCTTCGATCACCTCCGGGCCGGAGCGGAAATTGTGGCTTAACAGAACCTTTCTCCCCTGACCAGGCAGCGCCGTTTCCGCCGGGCCGTAGGAATTGTATTTTTTCAGAAAGATACTTGGATCCGCCAGCCGGAACTGATAAATGGACTGCTTCACATCTCCCACCATGAAGCAGTTTTGCCGCTGCAGCGTTAACGCCCCGAAGATGGCGTCCTGGACTTCATTGGAGTCCTGGTACTCGTCCACCATAATCTCCCGATATCGCCGTCCGATCTCCAGCGCCGCGGCGGTGGGGCCGCTTCGGGATTTTCCCAAAAGCAGATCCAGGGTCTTTTGTTCCAGGTCGCTGAAGTCCAGACACCGGCGGCGGGCTTTGGCCGCCCCGTAATCTTTTTCAAACTTCCGAACCAGACGGACCAGGCCCCGGGCGGCGTCGCCGCATTGGTTCAGATCCTCCAGAACCTGTTGGGAGCTATTGGCAAAGCCCTTCAGCTTTCCCCGGATCCCATCCTTGCACAGGTTCCAGGCGGCCTTGATCCGCTGGGAAAGCTCCGGATCCGGGTTTTTGGAGGTGGGAAAGGTAAGCCGTTTGAAGTCGATCTGCTTATGGGCTACCACCTGATCCCAGCTTTCACACCGGCGTAAGATCTCCATCTGATATACCGCGTCACGGAGAACCACCGCGGCCTTTTCAAATCCGGGGCAGCTCTCGGCGCTTTGGGCACACTGATTCAGAATCTCCATCTGACAGTCCAGATAGTCTGCCAGATCCTCCATCAGATATCTGCCCCATAGGGTCTGCGAGGCGTCCACAGTTCGAGAAACATCCGTATCCTCCAAAGCCTTCTCCAGCCAGCGCGCCGGATCCAGATGGCACCGGGCGTTGTCAAAGACGGTTTCGATGATCTGAGGCACCAGCTTATCGTTCCGGCCCACCCCCTGGGTGTCCACAAAAGCCCGGAAATCCTCCGACTCCCCCGCCCCTTCGTAGGCTCTGTCCAGCAGATCTTCCAGCACGGTTTCCCGGATCTCCCGACACTCATGTTCATCCGCCACCCGAAAATCCGCGGCGATATCCAACCGGTAGGCATATTCCCGCAGCAAATCGCTGCAAAAGCCGTGGACGGTGGAGATCTTCGTGAGAAACAGCCGCTGCATCTGCTTTTGCAGATGCTTATTTTCAGGGCAAAGGGCAATCTGCTCTGTCAGCTTGGCGGCAATTTTCCCCCGCAGCTCCGACGCGGCGGCTTTTGTGTAGGTAATCATAAGGAACGCATCCAAATTGGCAGGATCCCGGTCGTCTGTCAGATAGCTGAGCAGCCGGTCCACCAGCACCTTGGTCTTGCCAGAACCGGCGGCTGCGGAAACCAGCAGCTTTCCCCCCCGGTCATAGACCGCTTGTTCCTGTTGGGGCGTTAATTTATCTGCCATGGTTTTCTATCTCCTTTCCGATCCCTTCCCAAAATTCCTCGGCGCTCATGGCCTGGTAATTCCGCCTGCCGGGTAATTCTTCGCTGTGGCAGATGCTTCCGTAAGGGCAGAACCGGCAGGCGTCATGGCTGCTGCCCCGGGTGTAGGGATTGGGTTCGACGTTTCCGGAGGCAATGTCCTCCACCAATTTTGCCAGCACCTGAAACACATAGGTTTTCAGCATTCCCATCTGTTCCCGGTCCGCCAGATCCCCTTTCCATACGCCGTCCTTTGTCATGGTACAGCAAAGCCGCTTGGTATCCGCTCCCGGCTCCATGGCTTGGAGCACCGCGTCATCCCGCAGCAGCAGCCCTTGCCGCTTCCATTCCTTTCGCCGCGCCTTTTCCAGTTCCTCCCCACTCAGCCTTCCGTCGGCGGTTACATAGGCCGCCCGGGCAGGAAAATACTGAACGCCTGCCGCTACCGCCCCGGGCTTCAGCAAGCCGCCGCCGCTGTTTTTCAGGGCGAACATGTACAAAAGCATCTGCAATCCCACACCGTTGAACACATCGCAGTAGTCAAAGTCCTTTTTGCCGGTTTTATAGTCCACCACCCGGTAGTATTCGCTGCCCTTGGACTGCCACACGTCCACCCGGTCGATCAGTCCCCGCAGAAGGGCGTTCATACCCCTGTTGGGAATGGGGATGGGCGGCAGGCAATCCTCACCGATGCCGAAATTCACCTCAAAGCCTACAGGCTGGAACAGCGCCTCCTTCAGCTCCTCCCACAGCTCGGCTACCACCATGTCCAGCTCCTGAATATGGCGGTTGAACAGATAGGTTACCCGCTGGGAATCGATTTGGCTGAAATGCTCCCGGGCATAGGCTTCGCTGTAGCCATGGGCAATGTCCAAAGTATCCTCCAAAGAGACTTCATGAAAACCGCCGCGATCCCGGATCTCCCGGGCGGTGTTTTCCAGTACCCAGTGGACATAGCTGCCAAACTCCGCCGGATCGATGGCCGCTTCCTTCCGCTCCTGGGCCCGCAATCCGTATTTCAGGAAATAGGACATACGGCACTCCGCCTGACGGTCAATCTGGGACGCGGACAGATTCAAGGTGCTGCCATACAGCCGGCGGATGTTCTCTCTGTCCACGCTTCCAAGAACGTAGTCCCGGCGGCGGCAAGCGTCCAGAAACGACGCCTCCACGCCCAGCCGGCGGGCAGCCCCATCCTCATTCCAACGGGCAAGCCAGGCCCCGGCCTCATAATCGTCGGCACAGGCAAACCCCAAACCGGGATCCGCCTCCTCCGGCCCGCCTGCCAGCTCCGTCAGTCGGCGAAAAACAAAGGAAGGCTGTTCCCCGGCACAGTAGACCCGAATGGATTCCTTCGCGCCGCAAAACACTCCGTAGATTTCAGAAAATTCGGCCTGAATGCCTTCCATAGCGCCGCCGGTCAGGGGTACCCCCAGTTCCCGCAGCGTCACCCGCTCCTGATCCGTGAGCACACCGGCGGAACCGGTATAGCCGGGCAGCTTTCCTTCCTCCGCTCCCAGCAGAATCAAATGCTTCTGCTCATGGCAGCGCATGGCGGACACAGGCCCCATCTGCACCGCGTCCAGCACCGGCGGAATGGTGCCTACATCATATTGGCTCAAAAGCAGCCGAAGCAGGCGGGTAAAATGCTCCGCCTCCCAGTAGGTTTGACCTAAAATATCGTACATCTGTTCCAGCGCGGACAGCAGGATCTCCCATAGCTGATCCAGGATCTGAGCGCTCCGGTTATCCCCCGCCCCGTCCATCTCCCCGGCCATTTGGGAAAGCCGCTGGGCCAGCTGGATCTGTTCCAGAAATTCGTACAGGGCCAATACCTGCCCGCGCAAATCGGCGGCCTTTTGAAATCCCTCTCTCAGGCCCGCGAGCGGCGTAATGACAAGCGCCCGGGCCTGGTTCAGATCGTTCAGCTGTGCTTGGGCTTCCTCTGTCCATTGACCGCTGAGTCCTTCCGGATGGTTCCGCCACTGCTCCGTCCACTTTTTTCCCCGTATGCCCCAGATGATCACGTAGTTTTCCATCCGGTCACAGACATCCGGATCCAGGGGCGACAGGGCCGAGCGAAGGTATCGCAGAACCTCCCGCTGCTCAAAGCCCCCCAGCGCCGCGTCCAAAGCGCTGAGCACAGTGTTCATCACGCCGTTTTCCAGAATATCCTCTGTGCCCGACTGGTACACAGGGATGTGAAACCGGTGGAACACCAGGTTCACCAAAGGCAGATACACATCCATATCCGTACACACCAGGGTAATATCCCGGTAGCGGCAGCCCTGGGCTGCCAGCTTCATGACCTCCTGGGCCGCGCTCATACAGGCAAGGTACGGCGATCCCGCCTGAAAGGTATGCAGCGATCCGGAAGCCGCCCCCTTCTCCACAGGGCCCTGAAACAAAGCCTGCCGTACCGGCCCAAGGGGGGACGGCGGGGGTGTAATCACCTGGACATCCACCTTCACCCCCGCCTGTTCTGCCAGACGAACCAGTTGGAAAGCGGTATTGCCCGGCTTTTCAAAGGCCAGTAAGGAAGAGGAGATCCGGTCGCAGTTCATGCTTACCGTCACCTCCGGAGCGTACTTGATTAAATGCTCCAGAATGGCCAGGTGCTGACGGGTAAAGTCCGGGAAGCCGTCTATGTAAAAAACATGCTCCTGCGCAAAGCTTCCCTGTTCAAGCTGCTCCAGCAGCCAGGTCGTCTGGTCTCTGGGATCCCGCTTTCCCCGGCTGCACAGGCTGTCATATCCTTCCATCAGCAATGACAGCTCTTCCATTTTCTGGGCAAGGCTGCCTTCCGTCTCCTGAGAGGCCCATTTCAAGTCTGCGGAAGTAATGCAGCAGCGCTTAAATTCATCCACCGCGTCAATCATGCCCGTTAAAAATTCCGGTTTGGTCTCCACCGCGGCATAGGCTTTCAGCTTGCTGACCAGCTGTCTGGCCGCCGCCGCCATGGCGACCATCCGCCCCCCGTTATCCAGGCATTCCTCCGCGGCGCTGCCCATGGAATCCGCCACCCGCCGGGAGAGCCGGGTGAAGGAAAGCACCTCGGCATACCGGCTGGCGGTATCCCCTCCCACGGCGCAAAGCCGCCGTTCCGTCTCGTGGCTGATCAGTTCCGGTACCATCAGGATCCGGCCGCCCTTTCTCTTCTGGATATCTCCGGCGATCCGGTTTAGAACAGCCTCCCGGTTGGCTGTCCAGTCTGTACCCAATAAAAGGTGAAGCATCATTCCACCCCTTTCCTGTTTTAAGCTATCATACCACAGAATCTGTCCAAAAAACAGGGTATTTTTCCTGGATCATTCTCCCACCAGCGTCTGCGCCCTTCCAAGGACATCCAGCATAAAAAATCGCAGCTGGTATTCCTCCCCCTGCAGCGCGCCTGTAAGGGGATCCGGGAATCCCGCCGACGCCGCCTCCGCTTCAAATCCATCGGACGCCGCCGGAAGGCACAGGGAAGGAAATACCACGCACCACCAATTATGTCCCTGCCCGTTTCCGATCACAATCCGCAAAGACTCATAGATCCCGGCGGGAAGGGAAAATGTATCATAGTGCCGGGTGTCAAAGACTTCCTTGCACAGTGTGACCACGGCCCGGTCGTCACAGCCCGCCGCAGCCAAAGCTTCGTTGGCAACCGCCTGAATTTTTGGCAGGCTTTCCCGCAAATAGGCCTTCGCCTCTTCCACATCCCCCAGCTTGGATAAATCATCCTGTAAGCTTTCGGTCACAGCGTCCCGAACACGCAGTTTCAAGCTCTGATCCGCTTCCGAATCGGAATTTGCCACCACATGGAGCCGGATCAGTTCTTCATTCAGCCGCTGCCGGTCCGCGATCAATGTACCGGCCCACACAAAAGCCGCCAAAACAAAGCATAAGCTTACCCGCTTACATAGCTTTCCCATAAAAAAACACCGTCCATACTGAAATACTTCCAGTATGGACGGAAATTGGCAGCATTATACAGGTTTGGCAATGAAAACATCGGGATAGTTCTCTTTCAGCATATTGCAGATCACCGCCGCCACTTCAAACTCCGATACGATGGCGAATACAGCGGAGCCGGAGCCGGTCATCTGGTAGCCCACCGCGCCGTATTGGTGGAACAGGGATTTGATGTAGTTCAGCTCCAGATGCTCCTGGGTAACCACCGGATCAAACACATTGCACAGCTGCTGGGCAACCTTCAGCAGATCTCCGGAAATCAGGGCGCTTTCCATGGCCCGGTTGTCAGGCCGCTGGGCAATGGCCGCCTGGTCAATTTTCCGGTACAGTTCCGGCGTAGACACGGAGAACGCCGGCTTGCACACCACAAAGACACAGTCCGGCATGTCCGGGAGTTTTCTTAAGATCTCTCCCCTGCCCTCCGCCATGGCGGTACCGCCCAGAACGCAGAAGGGCACATCGCTGCCCACCTGAGCGCCCAGTTCCGCCAGAGCCAGAATGGACAGGGGGTTGCCGTAGTGGCGGTTCAGGGCCCGGAGGACCGCCGCGGCGTCGGCGCTGCCGCCGCCCATACCGGCGCCGGAGGGAATCCGTTTCAAAATCCGAATTTCAAGACCGTCCGGGTTTTTGTTCAGGTTGTCACAATAGACCTTGGCCGCTTTCCAGGCCAGGTTTGTTTCATCTGTGGGAATCCCCTCTCTGGAGCATATCAGCTTCCAGGGCTTTCCAGTGCCCACATCGATCTCCACATCGTCCCGCACGGAAATGGTCTGCATCACACTCTGCAAGTCATGATAGCCGTCCGGACGCTTCCCCAGCACATCCAGCGTCAGGTTCAGTTTGGCAAAAGCAGATTCATAAAGCGTTGTCATTGATTTAACCGTCCTTTATTCTGAGTAAATTCATTATATCGAACTGTCCGCCATTTTGCAACACCCGGTGATAAAAAACCAAAACATGCGCATCCTATCCGTATCCGGAATTTGAAAGGGAGGGAATCGTATGGATACCATTGCGCTAATTTTATCCATCATTGGCTGCGTCAACTGGGGGCTGGTCGGTTTGTTCCGGTTTGACCTGGTTGCCTGGCTTTTCGGCGGAACTGGCACGCTGCTCAGCCGGATCGTCTACACCATCGTAGGCCTGGCGGGGCTGTGGTGCATTTCGTTTCTGTTCCGCAGGAAGCCTCTGGTGGAAGGAGAATAAAAAACGGGCAGTTCCGAAAAGAACTGCCCAATTTTTCTTACTGATAGCATCTGACGATGCAGCGCGCTTCCTGATCGCCGTATTTTACGATCACATCGGTATTACCGCTTTTCAAAGCGGTCACATAGCCGTTGTCCACCTTGCAGATGTAGTCGTGCTCTACGCTCCATTCCACATCTTCAGGATCCAGTTCGCAGTCCAATCCCAGCGTAAAGGAGTATCCCACCATCAGCCGTACATCGGTTTTCTCCAGCTTCAGCTCCACATCCGCCAGCGTGGTCTGGGGGGTGGTTTCCTGGACGGTCTCCCCGGTGGTTTCCACACTGACCTGCTCCGCTTCCGTCTCGGGCTGGGTCGCCTCCTCAAAGTTGCAGGTCACCTTGCACGTCAGCTGCTTGTCACCGCAGGTAACATAGATTACCGTCTCTCCCTGGGAAACCGCCGTGATCCGTCCGTTTTCCGTAACCGTGGCAATGCTCTCATCCGCCGACGCGAAGGTAAGCTGATCCGTGGTATTCTCCGGCTTTACAACCACATTCAGCAGGAAATAGTTGCCCTCATGGGTCAGTTCCGCGTTGGCGTCCGTCAAAACAATGTTTTGGCAGGGAATCCGCACTTCTGTAGACTCCGTCTGGGCCGGGAGCGTCTGTTCTTCTGTGGCGGCAGTGGTTTCCTGGACTCCCAGAATATTGGGTAAGTAATACCGGCCAAACAGATACCCGGTGGCAACCACCAAAACCGTAATCACGATGGTCAGCAAAACCACCAGGAAAACATTATGTCTGGGTCTTTCCGCAGTCAGCTCATCCGCAACCGCGTAGGCTTCAATGGGTTCCGGTTCCTCGTCCTCGTCGTCCGGGTTTACCCGGTCAAAATCAAAGATCTCTTTCTTCTTTTTATTGGAAAAACGGCCGCCTTTTCCTTTGGAAGCCTGGTAATAATCCTCCCCCAGCAGTTCCTCGTCGGACAGCTTCGCGCCTATATCCCGGGCACATCCGCAAATGGGACAAACATCCGCGGTATCCTGGTAAGTGGTTCCGCAAATGTCACAAATTACCTTGCTCATATCATACCTCCTGTAGGGAAACACACACTGTTCCATTATTATTCGCCATTATAGCACTCTTTCCCAAAGAAAACAACTACAAAAGTGTTGCATTTTTCATAATTTTATTTTATGATAAATTAGTTAAAGGAGGCGATCGCTTTTGTCTGAGTCAAAACTCATCTCTCCTTTGCTGGACGGGTTTGCCATGGGCAGTCCCATGAGCGACCACGACGGCGTGCGCTGTTGTCCCGCAATCAAGGAAAATTCAGAGAATAAGTACATCGTAAAAATCATATCCGTTCCCGCGTCTCAGGTTCAGATGGATGCTTTGCTCCTTACCGGAGCGTATAAAGATCCCGCCGATGCCATGGACTATTTTAAGGATATCGCCGACGGCATCGTAAAGGAAGCAGAGGTTTTGCTGAAGCTTTCCAAGCTGGAAGGGTTTATCCCCTACGAAAGCTGGCAGGTGGAGCCCATTACCCGCCGGCGGCTGGGATATCAGGTATATCTTGTCAGCACCTACAAACGCTCTCTGGAAAAGCATGTCCGACGCAGCCCGGTGACCCACCTGGAAGCCGTCAATATGGGCATTGATCTTTGCTCTGCCCTGTCGGTATGCCGTCAAAGCGGATATCTGTATGTTGATCTGAAGCCAACCAATGTTTTTATTACCGACGAAAAGCATTACCACATCGGAGATTTGGGCTTCGTTTCCCTCAGCGCTTTGAAATACACCTCGCTGCCGGACAAGTACCGCAGTCCCTACTCCCCGCCGGAGCTTCACGATCCCATGTCCACCCTGAATGAAACAGCGGACACCTATGCTTTGGGCATGATCCTGTACCAGCTTTATAACGACGGCCATTTGCCCTTTAAGGGAAAAGCCCCGGAGGAAGCCCTGCCCTCTCCTGTGAACGCGGACTATGAGATGGCGGAGATCATTATGAAAGCCATCCATCCCGATCCCCAGCAGCGGTGGGCAGATCCCAAGGAAATGGGCCAGGCGCTGGTATCTTACATGCAGCGAAACGCGGTCAACGATACCCCCATCACCATTTATACGCCCCTGGAGGTTTCCCCGGAGGAGCTTCTTTCCCCTCCGCCGCCGGAGAAGGAAGATCCCCCCACCGACGAAACCGCTCCGACCGAGGCAGACGGACAGGATCTGCTGCCCCATGAAATGTCCGACGAGCTATCCAAGATGGTGGAGCAGGCAGATTCGCTGATCTCCCACCAGATCCCCCAGGAGATCACCGAGGCCGAACAGGCCAAGGATCCCTTCGCCTTCGCCCAGCCGGAGGAAGAGGTGATCGACGATCTCCCCCAGCCCACAGAAGCGGACATGTCCGACGCGGAAGAGGAAAAGCGGCGGCAAAAAGAAGCCAGGAAAAAAGAGCGGCTTGCCAAGATAAAAAAGCTCCTGTCCGCCGCATTGGTGCTGCTGGTACTGGCCGCGGCAGGCTGCGGAACGGTTTGGGTCTACCAGAACTACTATCTGCAAACCATTGACAACATCACCATAGAAGGCGATCAATATCAGCTGGTGGTCAGTGTGGACACCCAGGCGGACGAATCTCTGCTCACCGTCACCTGCGCCGACAATTACGGAAGTTCCGTGACCAAAGAGTTGGTGGACGGTCAGGCCGTATTTACGGATCTGCTGCCGGATTCTCTCTACCGGATTCAGCTGGACATTTCCGGCTTCCACAAGCTGGTGGGCAAAACCTCCGATATCTTCACCACGGAAAGCTCCACCAAGATCATTACCTTCTCCGCCATTACCGGTTCTGAGGATGGTTCCGTCATTCTGAATTTCTCGGTTAGCGGCGCCGAGCCGGAGGAATGGATGGTAAGATACCTTGCTGAAGGCGAGGAAGAGCAAAGCCAGGTTTTCACCGGCCATACCGTTACCATTACCGGCCTGAGTGTGGGTAAGAAATACACCTTCACCCTTGACACCACCGCAGACGCCACCCTCAGCGGGGAAACCACGCTGGAATATATGGCCTCTCGTCTGGTAATGGCAGAGAATCTCACCATCGCCGCCAGCAGCGGCAATGACATGACGGTTCGCTGGGACTCCCCCGGCGGCGTGGTGGTGGACAGCTGGGATGTTCGCTGCTACAGCGACAGCGGCTATGAGCAGCAGCTCACCGTTACCGATACCGAGGTATACTTCTCGGATATCGATCCCTCGGTTCCCTATACCGTGGAAGTGACCGCCGCCGGTATGACCCAGTCTACCCGCACCAGCATCACCGCCAATCCCATCAACATCACTTCCTTCCAGGTGGACGAATCCGACCTGTCCCAGCTCACCTTAAACTGGGAATACACCGGCTCGGCTCCCGACGGCGGCTGGCTGGTGATGTACACCATGGATGGCAGCGACTCCCGCAATGTGGTAAAATGCACGGAACCCACCGCCGTCATTTCTCCCCGGGTTCCGGAAGCGAAATACACTGTGACCATCCAGTCTGCGGACGGGACTTCCATTTTCGGCAATGTCCGTACCTACACCTGCCCCGGCGCGGCTGTGTTTGAAGGCAACGGCCTGTCCGCCGACAACATCAGCGCCCATCTTGTTAAGACGCCCGACGACGAGGATTGGACCTTTGAGGATGTTGGCACAGAGGCCTTCACCGACACCTTTGCCGTGGGTGATCCGGTTTCCCTGGTGCTCCAGGGCCAAACCAATTTCTATGTTCCCGAGGGAGCGCTGAGCGTACTTTACGTAATCCGGGACGCCTACGGCAACGTACTGCCGGATTTGATCTCCCAGGATACGGCGGATTGGAAGGAGCTTTGGTACGACGGAGATTACCACTACGGCGAGCTGGATATTCCTACAGTACCCACCACCCCCGGCGAATACTCCCTGAGCGTCTACTTTAACGGCGCCGCCATCACCGTAATCACCTTCACCATCACAGAGTGAACCTCTGCCCCATGCCGGGGAAGCCGCTTCAGCGGCTTCCCCGGCATTGTTCGTTGCTATGCCCAAAAGACAGGTTCTTTCCTGATCTTTCATTGTGACAATCTCTGATTTCTGGTTTTGTTCACACATTTTCTTTCCAAATGTGTTATAATCCTTTCAAACCTTTGGAAAGGAATGGATTTATGCGCGGAAAAAGTCACCGCTGCCTTGGGCAGTATCTGGTGCAGCGATATATGAACGACACACCCCAGCGATATGTAAAGGCATTTCTTGTAGGCTGTATTGAGCCGGATCGGAATCCCGCTACATATCTGAAAGGCTCCATTCGCTGTCAATGGCTCCGGGGCCACAACTACCGCAACGCCCGTCGGTTTATGCGTCAGATCTCCCAGCGGCTGGAAAAGAAATCCAAGCTGAATCTATACGATTACTATACCCTGGGCAAGCTGATCCATTACACCGCGGACGCCTTTACCTTCGCCCACAACGACACCTTCCCCACCGCCCTCAGCGACCACCGGGAATATGAAGTGGAGCTGCAGAACCATTTTCTGAATTATCTGCAGGAAGATCCCCACATCAATCCCCAGGCCGCCAAAAGCATCATGGGTTCCATTTACGCCTACCACCGGGAATATGAATCCCAGGACGCCAATATCTTTACCGACTCCCGCTTTGCCCTGGCCGCCTGCTGCTGCGTAGTCGCCATGCTGTTTGCCAAGCCCATTTTCTGATCTGGGGAGAATGAACGATGGGTAGAGTATTCAGTATGTGTTTGGAAGCGGCGGTTGCTTCACCGTTTCTTTTCCTGCTGCTGGAACTGCTGGATAAACGCCTTTTTCACAACAGAACACGAACCGCCTGGTATTTTATTCTGGCGGTTTATTTTTCGGCAGTGTATGCAGTGGTCGGACTTCCCGACGCCATGTATGTTCGGTTTGCTCCCAACTGCAACCTTGTCCCCTTCGCGTATATGTTCTCCGACTATAAAAACAGCCTTCTGAACGTTCTGCTGTTTCTTCCATTGGGTGTGCTTCTGCCTCTGCTCTGGGAGACTTTCCGAAAGTTCCACTGGACATTTTTGTTTGGCCTTTGCTTTTCCGGAACCATTGAGCTGCTTCAGTTGTTTAGCTTCCGCGCAACCGATGTGAACGACCTGATGACCAACACCTTTGGCGCCATACTGGGCTGGTGTATGGGAATGCTGTTATCAAAGCTGTGGTTTAAGACCATTCCCAGCGGAAAAACCAGGGACGTATACATAGTCGCCGGTCTCTCCTTTGCCTTTATGTTCTTCTTTCAGCCCTTTATCATACGGTTGGTTCATTGGATTCTTGAAAGGATTTGACGTAATGAATATCCACCCGGCCCAAACGCCGGGTAAAAAACCACGTTATATGCGCTGCCCGGAAAGCTAACGCCTTTCCGGGCAGATCGTATTATGTCAGCCATTCCAGCTGCGCCCCGGGGCCGAAGGTTCTGGGGGTTGCTACGGCGTCGAACTGAACGATGACGCCGCTCTGATCTCTTGGTACGCCAATGACGCTGCCCTCTCCGAAGATGGGATGACGCACACGCTTGCCCAAAGCATCGTCAGTTCCCTCCCCGGCCCACTCCTGAGCCTCTGTCCGCTGAATCCGCTCCCGGGTACGCTCTTCCAACTCCGGATCCAAAGGAACCGCGTAATCCACATTTTCCTTTTCCGCGTTGAACAAAAACCGGCTGGGACTGCGGAAGGAACCGTCATAGTTGCTCCCCGCCGCGTCGGACAAAAACAGCCGGTCCTTCGCCCGGGTAAAGGCCACGTAGCACAGCCGCCGCTCCTCCTCTAATTTTTCCCGGGTGTTCGCCCGCTTTCCCGGAAAGATCCCCTCTGACATGCCGCACAGGAACACCACCGGAAATTCCAGCCCCTTGGCCGCGTGAATGGTCATGAGCTTTGCCGCCTCCTTCCGGTCTGTCTGATCCATATTGGTAAACAGGGCGGCGTGATCTAAGTAGTTACCCAGGGTGACCTCCTCCCCTGCCTTCCGCTCAAAGTCATAGATGGCCTGCTTCAGTTCCGCCAGATTGTCCAGTCTTTCTTCCTCGCCGCTGCTGCGAAGCATATCCTCATATCCGCTTTCGCTGAGCACGCCGGCCAACAGATCCGTCAGATCCATACCGTCAAAAATGGCCCGGTATTTTTCGATCAGCCGCACATAGTCCCTGGCCCGGCTCCGTCGGAACAGCTCGGTTTCCAGATTGGCGGCAAGGGCCTGGTATAAACTGCATTGGTTCAGCTGGGCGTATTCTTTCAGGGCGGCGATCCGGGTGCGGCCCACCCCTCGCCTGGGTTCGTTCACCGTGCGAAGAAAGCTGATATCGTCTCCGCAGTAGATCATGCGAAGATAGCACAAGATATCCTTGATCTCCTTCCGCTTGTAAAACTCCACGCCGGAGTAGAGCACATAGGGGATCTTATTCTTAATCAGGGATTCCTCCACTGCCCGGGATACATAGTGGGCCCGGTACAGCACGCCCATGGCAGCGTAGGACACTCCCGCCTCATGAAGGGCGCGCATATTGGCAGTGATCCAGTCCGCTTCCAGCTGACCGGTTTTGGCATGAAAATACAGGGGCTTCCGGTCATCTTCCCGCACGGCCTCCAGCTTCTTTTTCAGCCGGTTCCGGTTCTTGTCAATAAGGGCGTTGGCGGCGGTAAGGATCTGAGGCCGGGAACGGTAATTGGTATTCAGGTAAATGGTTTTGGCCTGCTCATGGCGGGCGTCAAACTCCAGTATGAACTTCACATCCGCGCCCCGCCAGGTGTATATGGTCTGATCCGGATCTCCCACCACAAACAGATTCTTATGGTAGCCGGACAATATCTCCGCCAGAGCGTACTGGTCCTTGTCAATATCCTGAAACTCGTCCACCATAATGTATTCCAGCCGCCGCTGCCACTTCTCCCGGACAGACGGATCCTGCCGCAAAATGTACAGAGCAAAGTACAACAGATCGTCAAAGTCCAGTCCGTAGCACTTGCGCTGCTCATAGAAGTAGCGGTAGAGCACCTTGTCTTTTAACGTGGTTGCCTCCCGGGACAACCGAAGCAGCTGCTCCGGGTCGCCGATCAGGGTTTTCACATATCCCCTGCCGCCCTTTCGCCAGCCGATATGATCCACCGCTTCCTTGATGGTCATTTCCCTGCTGGTGATCTGAAGATCCTGGAATACCGTGCGCAGCATCGCCTCCTTGTCCTCCTCATCCAGGACGATGAAGGTGCTTGGATACCGGACCACATGACAGTCCTCCTTCAGCAGCCCCACACAGAAGCCATGGAAGGTGGTGATCCTGCCCAGATCCTGATCCGGGATCAGGCTGCGGATCCGTTTTTTCATCTCTCCGGCCGCCTTATTGGTAAAGGTGACACACAGAATGTTGGCGGTGGAAATGCCCAGAGCCTCCACCAGATATAGGTATCGGGCAGTCAGCGTCCCTGTCTTGCCGGATCCCGCCCCGGCTACCACCCGGATGTAGCCTTCCGTTGTGGTAGCGGCCTGCCGCTGCTGTTCATTCAGCTGCTGTAAGTATTCCACAATCATACACCCCATTCACCGGGAAGGATTTCCCTGTTTCTCAAAGGAATCTTATCACAGCTACTGTCCAATAAACCGGGTAGAATTCCCCGAAAAAAACGGAATTGCCTCTTGCATTATTCCGCGCACCGTGGTATAATGTCCACACCTACCGGACGTGGAGGAAAAATACCATGGCAATGTACAACACCGCAGCTTACTTTTACTTTTCCTACTATTACTTTTTTACTCACAAAAAGTAATAGCGATTTGTGCTGCAGTGAATTTGCCAGGACTTTCAATACACTTGAAACGCCGCACGAATTGCCCGTGCGGCGTTATTTTATTCAGGAGATGATATTATGATCGCAGTACTCAAGCAAGGCACTACCCCCGCCCAGATCCAGCACCTGGTGGACTGGCTGAAGCATATGAACCTGGACGTCCACATTTCCGAGGGCGCCGAGGTGACCATTCTCGGCCTGATCGGCGACACCAGCCGGGTGGATATGGAGCTGCTGAAAAGCCTGGAAATGGTAGACTCTGTAAAGCGGGTGTCCGAGCCCTTCAAGCAGGCCAACCGGAAGTTTCACCCCAAAGAGACCATCATCGACGTAGGCGGTGTGCGTGTCGGCGGCGGATATTTCGCCATGATCGCCGGCCCCTGCTCCGTGGAGTCTGAGGAGCAGATCATCTCCGTGGCCAACGCGGTGAAGCAGTCCGGGGCCAACATTCTCCGGGGCGGCGCCTTTAAGCCCCGCACCTCCCCCTACGCCTTCCAGGGCATGAAGGGCGAGGGCATCCGTCTGCTTCTGGAGGCGAAGAAGGCCACGGGCATGCCCATCGTCACCGAGATCATGAACATCGCCACCTTGGATCTGTTCGCGGATGTGGACATCATCCAGGTGGGCGCACGGAATATGCAGAACTTCGATCTGTTAAAGGAACTGGGCAAAACCAAAAAGCCCATTTTACTAAAGCGGGGCCTTGCCAATACCATCCAGGAGCTGCTTATGAGCGCGGAATACATTATGAGCGAGGGCAACGAGCAGGTGATCCTTTGCGAGCGGGGCATCCGCACCTTTGAGACCGCCACCCGGAACACCCTGGATCTGTCCGCCGTGGCGGTGCTCCACAACCTGACCCATCTGCCTGTGGTGGTGGATCCCAGCCACGCCACCGGTGTGGCCGGTTTGGTGCCCCCCATGGCCTGTGCCGCGGCCGCTTCGGGAGCCGACGGCATCATGGTGGAGGTACACAACAATCCCTCCTGCGCCCTTTGCGATGGCGCTCAGTCCCTGACACCGGAACAATTTGATGAGTTAAACCGGAAGATCCAGCGGATCCGTGAGGTGATCGCATGAAGGTTGGCATTTTAGGCCTTGGTCTCATCGGCGGATCCCTGGCCAGAGCCTACGCGCTGGAAGGCCACAGCGTATTCGCCGGGGAAAAGGATGAATCCATGCTCTCCTTTGCCATGCTGGCGGGCGCCGTCCAGGGAAAGCTGGACGAAACCACCGTCCCCGGGTGCGATTTGATCCTGCTGGCCATCTACCCCGGGGGCAGCGCCATGTGGCTGGAGAAGAACGCCTTTCTTATCTCCCGGGAAGCCCTGGTCATAGACTGCTGCGGCGTCAAAGAGGAAATCTGCCGCCGCTGCTTTCCTTTGGCAAAGCAGTATGGCTTTACCTATGTAGGCGGCCACCCAATGGCCGGTTCCCAGTTTTCCGGCTTCAAGTACAGCCGGGCGGATCTGTTTGAAGGGGCCCCTATGGTTTTGGTTCCCCCGGTTTACGATGACATTGAACTGCTTCAGCGGGTAAAGGACGCCTTAAAACCCTGCCATTTTGGCGCCTTCTCCGTAACCACAGCGGAAGAGCACGACAAAATCATCGCCTTTACCTCCCAGATGCCCCATATTTTAAGCAACGCCTTTATCAAATCCCCTACCGCCGCCCGTCACAAAGGCTTTTCCGCAGGCAGCTACAAGGATCTGACCCGGGTAGCATGGCTGAATCCCCAGATGTGGGGAGAGCTGTTCCTGGAAAACCGTGAGAATCTTCTGTTTGAACTGGATACCTATATTGACAGTCTCACCGCCTACCGGCAGGCCATCGCGGACAACCGGGAGGATGCCTTGGTAGCCCTGTTGGAGGAAGGAAAGCGGCGGAAAGAGGAGGTGGACGGATGAATACCGTCACAGTCAACGCTTCCAAAGCCTATGACATCCATATCGGCCCGGGGCTGCTGCCCGCCATCGGACAGCATGCCAAAGCCCTGGGCGGCGCTGGGATGGTATGTATCGTCAGCGACAGCGCCGTGTATCCGTTCTACGGCCAGATCGTAAAGGACAGCCTGGAAAGCGCCGGCTTTACCGTGGTCAGCTATGTGTTCCCCCAGGGGGAGGAAAGCAAAAACGGAACCGTCTTTCTGGATTTACTGAATTTCCTGGCGGAAAACAAGCTGACCCGTTCCGACCTTCTGGTGGCCCTGGGCGGCGGCGTGGTTGGGGATCTGGCTGGCTTTGCCGCCGCCTGTTTCCTGCGGGGCATCCGCTTTATTCAGGCGCCCACCACATTGCTGGCAGCGGTGGATTCCTCCGTTGGAGGCAAAACCGCCATTGATCTTCCGGCCGGAAAAAACCTGGCAGGCACCTTTTATCAGCCCAGTCTGGTGCTGTGCGACACGGACACCTTGAATACCCTTCCGGAGGATACCTTCCGGGACGGCTGCGCCGAGGTCATCAAGTACGGCGTGCTCTACGATTCCCAGCTGTTTGCCCACCTGGAAGAACGGGGCCTGGAGTTTTACCGGGAAGCGGTAATCACCCGGTGCGTTCAGCTGAAGCGGGATGTGGTAAACCAGGATGAGTTTGACACCGGCGCGCGGATGAAGCTGAACCTGGGCCACACCATTGGACATGGGATCGAGGCAAAAAGCGGGTTCTCCGTCTCCCATGGAAAAGCCGTGGCCATAGGCATTGCCATTGTAAGCCGGGCCGCCCGGTGCCCTGACGCCCAGCGGATCATCGCCCTGTTAGATAGGTTCGGCCTGCCCACCGCTACCGGGTATTCCGCCGAGGATCTCTACCGCTATACCCTGTCGGACAAAAAGCGTTCGGGCAATCTGGTAAATCTGATCATTCCCAATGCCATTGGGGACTGCGCCATCGTCCCCACCCAGGTAGAACTTTTGAAACCCTTCATTGAGGCAGGTCTTTGATATGGACATCACCCTGTTTCCCGGGAAATTATCCGGCTCCTTACATGTCATTCCCTCCAAATCCCAGGCCCACCGGCTGCTGATCTGCGCTGCCTTTGCCGACGGCCCTACTTCCCTGATCTGTCGGGAAGTGAGCCGGGATATGGACGCCACCGCTCAGTGTCTCAACGCTCTGGGCGCAGACATCCGCCGGGTTGAGGAAGGCTATCAGGTAAATCCTGTAACCACCGTTACCAAAAATCCCACCCTTAACTGTCACGACAGCGGTTCCACACTGCGGTTTCTCCTGCCCATCGCCGGCGCTCTGGGGGTGAACGCCACCTTCCTGCTGGAAGGACGGCTGCCTGAGCGTCCCCTGTCCCCTCTGTGGGAAGAAATGGAGCGGATGGGCTGCCGCCTGTCCCGCCCAACCGCCAACACCATTTTCTGTGAAGGGCGGCTGAAGCCGGGGGTATACACCATTGACGGGGGCGTATCCAGCCAGTTTATCACCGGACTGCTGTTTGCCGCCGCCCTGATCCCGGGAACCTCCCAGATCCGGCTCACCGGTACGGTAGAATCCCGGCCCTATATTGACATGACCATTCAGGCCATGGGCCTGTTCGGCCGGGATGCAGAGCATCTTCATGTAGCGGGCGGCTTCCCCTACCGCTCTGTGGGTCAGGTGACGATGGAAGGCGATTGGAGCAACGGCGCGTTCTTCCTGGCGGCAAACGCCCTGGGAAGCGCCGTCCGGATGGAAAATCTCTCTCCTGACTCTCCCCAGGGGGATCGGGCGGCATCCCATCTGCTGGATGCCTTGCAAGATCATATCACCATTTCCGCGGCGGACATTCCGGATCTGGTGCCCATCTTAAGCGTTGTGGCCGCCTGCCGCCAGGGCGCGGTATTCACCCACATCCGGCGGCTTCGGCTGAAGGAATCGGACCGAGTGGCCTCGGTGGTCGCCATGATCAACGCCCTGGGAGGATGGGCGGAAGCAGAGGATGACGCACTGACCGTGTACCCCCGGATGCTCACCGGCGGCGTGGTGGACGCCTGCAGCGATCACCGCATCGCCATGTCCGCCGCCATCGGGGCAACCGTCTGTACAGGGCCTGTGACCATTCTGGGAGCGGAATGCGTTAAAAAATCCTATCCCCATTTCTTTGACGAATACCGCCGGTTAGGAGGAACTTATGAGCAGCACCTACGGTGAAAACTTAAAACTTTCCATTTTCGGCCAGTCCCACGGAGCCGCCATTGGCATGACCCTGGACGGCATTCCCGCCGGTCTGCCGGTGGATCCGGAAAAGCTTCAAGCCTTCCTCAACCGCCGGGCCCCGGGGCAGAACGACTGGTCCACCCCCCGGCGGGAAGAGGATCGGCCGGAATTTTTAAGCGGCATTTTAGACGGCTTCACCTGCGGGGCCCCCATTGCCGCAATCATTTATAACAAAAACACCCGCTCCGGAGATTACGACAACTTAAAGGACTGCCCCCGTCCCGGGCACGCGGATTACACCGCCCAGATAAAATACGGCGGCTTTCAGGATTCTGCTGGGGGCGGTCACTTCTCCGGCCGTCTCACCGCTCCCCTTTGCATGGCCGGAGGGCTGTGCAAGCAGTGGCTGGAGGAGATGGGCATTTTCATGGGAGCCCACATCCTCTCCATCGCCGGACGCCGGGATCAGGCCTTTGATCCCATCCATCCCCAGCTGAGCCAAGTTTCCCCGGACTTTCCGGTGCTGGATCTTTCGGCTGGAGAGGCCATGCGCCAGGCCATTGACCAGGCCCGGAAATCAGGGGACAGCGTAGGCGGCGTCATTGAGTGCGCCGTTGTGGGACTTCCCCCCGGCATAGGCGAGCCAATGTTCGGCGGTGTGGAAAGCCGGATCGCCCAAATCGTCTACGGCATTCCGGCGGTGAAGGGCGTGGAATTCGGCGCGGGCTTTGGGGCTTCCGATCTTCGGGGCAGTCAGTGCAACGATCCGTTTACTCTGGAGGACGGCATCGTGAAAACCACCACCAATCACAGCGGCGGAATCCTTGGAGGGATCACCAACGGCATGGCGCTCCTCTTCCGCGCCGCCGTCAAGCCCACGCCCTCCATCTCCGCCCCTCAGCAAAGCGTTTCCCTCAGCGCACAGGAAATCACTTCCCTTTCGGTAAAGGGCCGCCACGACCCCTGTATCGTCCCCAGAGCGGTGCCGGTGGTAGAGGCAGCGGCAGCCATTGCCATCATGGATATGATCCTGGGGAATACCCAGACAGACAGGAGGAAAATGAACCATGGACTTAAATGAGATCCGTAAAGACATTGACCGAATCGATGACGAGCTGGTCAAGCTGTTCTGCGCCCGGATGGAGGCCGCCGCCCAGGTGGCGGATTATAAGAAGGCAAACGGTCTGCCTATTCTTCAGCCCGCCCGGGAGCGGAGCAAGCTTCAGGACGTAGCGGAAAAGGCGGGCGCGGAAATGGCAAACTACACCAGGGTGCTGTACTCCATGCTCTTTGAACTGAGCCGCAGCTACCAGTCCAAGCGTAACGGCCAGCTGAGCGAGCTTTACCGTACCATCACCCACGCCATCGAACAGACCCCCAAGCTGTTCCCCCAGGCCCCCATGGTAGCCTGTCAGGGGGTGGAGGGGGCCTACTCCCAGATCGCCTGCGAGAAGATTTTCAAATCCCCCTTTATTCTCTATTTCAAAAACTTTGACGGGGTATTTTCCGCCATAGAATCCGGCATGTGCCAATACGGCGTCCTGCCCATTGAGAATTCTACCGCCGGTTCCGTGAACAAGGTGTATGATCTGATGATCCGGCATAACTTCTCCATTGTCCGCACCTTCCGGCTGAAGGTGGATCACAATCTTCTGGTGAAGCCCGGTACCGCGCTTTCCCAGATCAAAGAGATCTATTCCCACGAGCAGGCCATCAGCCAATGCGGGGAGTTTTTACAGTCCCTCCCCGGTGTGAATGTGGTGCCGGTAGCCAACACGGCCGTCGCCTCGGAGATGGTAGCCGCCTCTTCCCGAACCGACGTAGCCGCTTTAAGCAGCCGCGCCTGCGCCCAGCTGTACGGTTTGGAGATCTTAAAGCACGCCGTTCAGGACAAGGGGAACAATCACACCCGGTTTATCTGCATCAGCAAGAACCTGGAGATTTATCCCGGCTCTGACAAGACCAGCATCATGATGATCCTATCCCACAAACCCGGCGCCCTGTATAAAGTCCTGGCAAGGCTCTACACCCTGGGCATCAACGTGACCAAGCTGGAATCCCGCCCTCTGCCAGATCGGGAATTTGAGTTTATGTTCTATTTCGATTTGGAGACCTCCATTTACTCAGAGGAATTCGTTCAGCTCATGTGCGAGCTGGACGAGCTGTGTGAGGAATTCAAGTACTTGGGAAGCTATACTGAGGTGGTATGATGCGGTGCGGATTGCTGGGAAGAAAATTGGGGCACAGCTACTCCCCTCAGATCCATTCCTATCTGGGCGCGTATTCCTACGATTTATTTGAGGTGGAGCCGGACGAGGTAGGGCATTTTCTGAAAACCGGAGACTTTACCGGCCTGAATGTGACCATGCCATACAAGAAAACCGTGATCCCCTATTTGGATGAACTGTCCCCCCGGGCGAAGCAGCTGGGGGTGGTGAACACCATCGTCCGCCGGAAGGACGGCAGTCTCTTCGGCCACAACACGGACTATTTTGGCTTTGCTTCCCTGCTGAAGCGCAGTAAGCTGGATGTGGCAGATAAGAAAGTGCTGGTGCTGGGCAGCGGCGGCGCCTCCCATACCGCCGCGGCGGTGCTGAAGGAACAGGGGGCCCGGGTGGTGATCGTCTCCCGTTCCGGAGAAAACAACTATGACAATCTTCATCTTCACGCCGACGCCCGGGTGATCGTCAACACCACTCCCGTGGGCATGTATCCCAGCACCGGCCTGTCGCCTGTGGATCTGCGCGCCTTTCCCCGGCTGGAAGGGGTGCTGGATGTGGTGTATAACCCTGCCCGGACCCAGATTTTATTGGACGCGGAAAAACTGGGCCTTCCCGGGGAAAACGGCCTTTGGATGCTGGTGGCCCAGGCCAAGGAGGCGGCGGAGTATTTTACCGGCGCACCCATTGATGATGGCGTCATTGCCGCCATTCACCGCAAGCTCTCTGTCCAAATGGAGAACATCGTCCTCATCGGTATGCCCGGCTGCGGAAAAACCACCGTAGGAGCCGCTTTGGCCCGTTCTCTTGGCAGAGCTTTGTTGGATGCGGACGAGGAAATTTGCCGTCTTGCAGGCTGCTCCATACCTGAAGTTTTCGCCAAGGAGGGGGAACCGGGTTTCCGGCGATGGGAAACCCAGGTGCTCTCCCAGCTTGGCAAACAGTCCGGCCTGGTGATTGCCACCGGCGGCGGATGTGTGACCCGGGAGCAAAACTATCCCCTGCTCCACCAAAACGGCCAACTGTTCTGGCTGAAGCGGGATATCCGGAAGCTTCCCACCGAAGGCCGGCCCCTTTCCCAGTCCAGTGACTTAAGCCAGCTGTACCAGCAAAGGGCGCCTATGTACACCCGGTTTGCCGACCATGTTGTAAGCAACGACGGCTCCCCGGAGGATGCCGCCGCCGCCATCATTGCCATATTGGAGGGAACGCCATGAAAATTTTGGTCCTCAACGGCCCCAACCTGAACTTCCTGGGCATCCGGGAACCGGGGATCTACGGAAAAAACACCTTTGCCGATCTGCTGCGGCTTTTGGAGGAAACCGCCAAAGCGGAGCAGATTGAGCTGATCCAGTATCAGTCCAACCACGAAGGGGATCTGGTGGACAAGATCCAGTGGGCCTACGGCAAAATTGACGGCATCGTCATCAATCCCGCCGCCTACACCCACACCTCCGTGGCCATCCTGGATGCTCTGAAGGCCGTATCCATTCCCGCGGTGGAGGTGCATATCTCCGATGTGGACGCCCGGGAGCCCTTCCGGCAAATTTCCTACCCGGGCCTCGCCTGTGAAAAAACCATCAAGGGCCACGGCCTGGAGGGCTACCGGGAAGCCATTTTGTATTTGAAAGAACATTACGCCTCATAAAACATACCCACCGGCGCTGCCGGTGGGTATGTTTTATTCTACAGATTTCAGCGCTTCCGCCATATTGATCTTATCCAGCTTGAAGTAGAAGATGAAATCCACCACCACAGCGGACAGCAATGTCAAGGCAATTGCCCATATATAGGACTGGGGTTCCACCAAAGCCTTGAACCACACCATATCGATCTTGATCTGGCTCATAACAAATTCCAACAGCAGCTTTCCGAACACAATGCCCACCAAAGAGCCGATTGCCGATAGGGCCAGGTTTTCCTTGAATACATAAGCGGCCGTTTCTCCTGCGTTAAAGCCCAGCACCTTGACGGTGGCAATCTCCCGGATCCGCTCGTTGATGTTGATGTTGGTCAGGTTATACAGCACGATCACCGCCAAAAGTCCGGCGCAGAACACAATGACCACCACCACCAGATCCAAAGCATCCATCATGCCTCCTACGGTGGCCGCCACATCTTCGCTGACCGTCACATTCATCACATCGTCCAGTTCTGTGATCCTGGCGCCCAATTCATGAACATCCTGCCCTTCCGCTACGGTCACCAGGGCCATTTGTTCCGTAGCCGTGCTCCCAAGCTGTGCCTGGGCAGTCTCCGGACGAATGATGCAGTAGTTGTAAACATGGTTTTCATAAATGCCGGATACCGTCAATTCCAGGGTCTGCATATCGGAATCCCGCAGCAGGATGGTATCCCCCGTTTTAATGTCCATGGCCTCCGCCACACCGGCGGACAGCACCGCTTCGTTCAGCCCAGGCATAGCCACCGTTTCCCTATTATAGTGCAGATCCAGAAAATCCATCAGCCCGTCGCCGCCGGTCATGAGATACACCTGGCGAACCGTGTTGTCAAATTCCAGATCCACGCTGCTTTGCCGGTAGAACAGGTATTGATCCGCTTCCTCCCGGATCTCTTGGGCAAATTCCTCCTTGGATTGCTCCGTCACATCGTCGGTGAAGTAAACCTGTAAATCGTAGTGGGTCACTTCCTCAAACTGATAGTCCACTACATTGACGATGGAATCCCGCAGACCAAATCCGGTTACCAGCAGGGCCGTACAGCCGCCGATGCCCAGCAGCATCATGGCAAGGCGCTGGCGGTATCGGAAGATGTTTCGAATGCTCACCTTGTTCAGGAAGCTGATCCTCCCCCAGAAGGGCAGATACTCCAGCAGAATCTTCTTCCCCGCTTCGGGAGACTTGGGACGGATCAATTCCGCCGGTTCCTCCCGCAGGGTGCGGCGGCAGGAATACCAGGTAACAAACAGCATCACGCCGGTATATACCGCCACAATGGCAATGCATAACGGCCAGTTCATGGTCAGCACAACCCTGGGCTGAATGTAGAGCATGATGCAGTAAGCTTCCCAAAGGATCATGGGAAAAGCCACACTGCCAACCACGACGCCAACGCCGCAGCCCAGAATGGCGCCGCTGCCGGAATAGAACATGTACTTACCGATAATTGCCCCGTTGCTGTAGCCAAGGGCTTTCAGGGTGCCGATCTGGGTACGCTCCTCATCGATCATCCGGGTCATGGTGGTGATGCACACCAGGGAAGCCACCAGCAGGAAGAATACCGGGAATACCCGGGAAACGCCCTGAACAATATCGGAACTGCTGTCCAGGCTGTTGTAGCCCACATTGCTGGTCCGGTCCAGAATATGCAGGGTGTTTTCCGTCATGGAATCAATGCTCTCCCGAGCGTCCGCCAGCTCCGCCTTGGCGTCGTTGATCTCCTGGCGGGCGTCGGACAACTCTTGCACCGCCTCCCGCTTTCCATCGCGGTACTCTATCCAGCCCTCTTCCAGCTCCTTCTTTCCTTCCTCCAGGTCGATCCACCCCTGGTCGATCTGCTCCTGCTGGGTCACCAGCTGGGCTTCGTAGGATTCCAGCTGAGCTTCTCCGGCAGCAATCTGGGCCTCTGCGGAAGCAAACTGGTTTTCCATGATGGTTTGGTTGTTGGCAAGCTCCAGATACCCTTCCTCAATGGAGTCCATGGCCGCCTCCAGCGTGTCTTTGCTGGCTTCCAGCTCCGACTTCTGGCTTTCCAGATCCTCGCGCTGCGCGTACAGATCCTGAAGCTGGGAATTATAATCTTCCCGCTGAGCCTTCAAATCCTCCAGCTGCACCACATACTCGTCCCGCTTGACGGCGTATTCATCCAGCTTGGCCTGAAGCTCTTCAACCTTCTCCTGGTCAATGATCTCCTGAGACAGGGCAAAATCCAGGGCCTGCTGCGCGGTATTGATTCCGGTGTCTATAATGGAAATCAGGATCTCCATCTGCTCAATGCCCGCATCCAGTTGGGCAAGGCCGGCTTCCAGCTGTGTGATACCCGCGTTCAGCTCGATCAGGCCCGCGTTGATCTGGATCAGACCGTTGTCCACCTGCTGCATATTTTCAGAGACGGTCTGATAATTTTCAAACAAAGTGTTGCTTGCATCGGCAATTTGAGCATAACCATCCGCCTTGGCATCCGCCAGGGTTTTTCGGGACTGCTGCAAGGTCACCCGGCTGTCCTGGATCATCACCTTGGCGTCTTCAATTGCCTGTTCTCCATCAATCAGGGACTGCTCACTGTCGATCAGGGTCTGTTCCCCGTCCATTAATTCCCAGTAGCCGTCCTGAAGCTCATCGTACGCCTCATGGAAGCCGTCATAGTATTCTTCCAGTCCGTCCTGATATTCTTCCAGACCGTCGGCATATTCCTCCTCCGCCTCCTGACGAAGCTGAACCAGCCGCTCCTGGGCCAGCTTCTCCAGCTCCGGCTCCAGGCTTTCAGCGGCTTGATCCATGGCGTCGTTGTACTGGTCGGTGTAAATGGAATAATCGCCCGGAATGGTTACGTGGATCTCGGTGTAATAATCCACATCGAAAGCGCCCTCTGGTATGTAGAAATAGTTGGAAAGGGTACCGCTTCCCACGGAAGTGGTGCCCCGGTTCATATCCATATACAGAGGCGAAGAGACATAGCCCACCACTGTAAAGGTTTCATACCGCAGGGCATCCAAAGAGTCTTCCTCGTTTTCCTGGGAAATGGTAACGGTTGTCCCCAGAACGCTGTCATCGTTGTGGAAGCCGTCCGCCAGGCACTCGTTATCCGCCTGAGGCATCCGCCCACCCCGAAGGGCTACCTGGTCAATTTTCTCCGGAAGAGAATGGAAGCGGTACACCGCCTCCTCCTGATCTCCCTGTCTGGCGATCAAATCCATGTAGATGGCGCCCTCCGCGTCCTGAACTCCCTCCATTCCGGAAATGGTTTCCACCGTATCCTCTTTATCCCAGCCGTAGCTGGAAACCAGGCGCAGGTCAAACATATTCTGTTGGTCGGTAAAAGACTGCCCTGTTGCCACCATGTCCGTCTTGGTCATCAAAAGCCCCATAAACAATCCTGAGCCCAGGGCAATGATGGCCACAATGGCTATGTATCGGCCAAAGGACTTAAAAATGGATTGGCGCAGATTCTTGCGCATGGCGTTTCTTTTCATTACCATTCGATCTCCGCAATGTCCTGAGGATCTTCGTTTATGGTCACGGATGTGACGGTGCCGTTCTTCACCCGAATGACCCGGTCCGCCATGGCGGTCAAAGCGCTATTGTGGGTAATGATGATTACCGTCATACCGGTTCTTCGTCCCGTATCCTGCAGCAGCTGCAAAATAGCCTTGCCGGTCTGATAGTCCAGGGCGCCGGTGGGCTCGTCGCACAGCAGAAGCTTGGGATTCTTTGCCAGTGCCCGGGCAATGGCAACCCGCTGCTGCTCACCGCCAGAAAGCTGGCTTGGAAAGTTTTTCATCCGATGCTCCAGGCCCACGTCCTTTAGAATCTGCTGGGCATCCAGAGGATCCTTACAAATCTGGTTCGCCAATTCCACATTTTCCAGGGCGGTAAGATTTCCGATCAGATTGTAAAACTGGAATACAAAGCCCACGTCATAGCGCCGGTATTCCGTCAGCTGTTTTCTGTTCAGAGCGGAAATCTCCCGGCCGTCCAGCATCACCGTGCCGGAGCTCAGCACATCCATGCCCCCTAAAATATTCAAAAGGGTCGTCTTACCGGCGCCGGAAGGGCCCACAATCACAACCAATTCCCCTTTTTCCACTTCAAAAGAAACATCGTGGATGGCATTGATCTCCACCTCACCCATACGGTAGGTTTTTCCCACATCCCGAAATTCCACAAAGGCCATTTCTCTTCACTCCAAAACACACGATTTCTAATTAACATTATACCATATCATTCGATGGTTTCCCAAACATTTTGTGAATTTCTTATTGGAATTTTGTTATTAACCGACGCGCTGCCAGATCGGATCGTTCCCCGGCTTCCCCGTTTCGGATTAACGCAAAAACAAGGCCGCCGCAGAAAAGCGGCAGCCCTGTTAAACGCCATTATTTCTTTTCCTTCTCCGCCTTCTTGGCAGCCTTGGCCTTGGCCTTGGCTTCCTCGGCCTTTCTGGCCTCTTCCTTGGCAGCCTGGTTGGCAGTTTCGTTGCTGGAGATGGCCCACTTTTCAAACTCAATGCGAACCTGATCAGCGCCGGTTTCCAGGACGATGCCGCTTTCCTTCACATCCACAACTGTGCCGGTAATGCCGCCGATGGTGACGATCTTATCGCCCTTTTTCACAGCGTTGCGCATCTGCTCGGCTTCCTTCTTTCGCTTGTTTTCGGGGCGGATGAGCATGAAGTAGAAGATGGCCAGCATCAGAACCAGCATCAGCAGGCTGCTTGCGCCGGTAGCGCCGGCACTATTGGTCAGAAAATTCATTAAAAAAACTCCTTCGTGTGTGGTTTCTTGTCTATTATAGCATTGTTTCCACAAATTGCAAGGGGGAAGTTAGGGAACCTCTGATTTAATTGACAAGAGTGATTTTCCTTAAATCCTCCGGGCCAATTTCTCGGAATATTCCCGGCGGAACTGTTCAAATCTTCCTTCCGCCAGAGCCTGGCGGATTTTTTCCATCAGCTTGTTGTAGAAATACAGGTTGTGCATCACGGAAAGACGCATGGCAAGCATTTCCTCCGCTACAAACAGATGCCGGATATAGGCCCGGCTGTAACGGCGGCACACAGGACAGTCACAGTGGGGGTCAATCGGCTGTTCGTCCAGCTGGTACTTGGCGTTTTTCAGGTTGATGGCCCCCTCCCAGGTGAACAGCCGGGCATGGCGGGCATTCCGGGCGGGCATGACGCAGTCAAAAAAGTCCACGCCCCGGGCCACTGCCTCAATGATGTTGGTAGGGGTGCCTACCCCCATGAGATATCTGGTCTTATCCCGGGGCATATGGGGCTCCACCGCCTCAATGATATCATACATCTCCTGAGCCGTCTCCCCTACCGCCAGACCGCCGATGGCATAGCCCGGCAGCTCCAGGTCGGCGATCCGCTTCATGTGATCCACCCGGATGTCCGAATAGGTGCCTCCCTGGTTAATGCCCCAAAGCATCTGGGCTTTATTCACTGTGTCCGGCAGGGCGTTTAAGCGGGCGTTTTCCTCCTTGCAGCGAACCAGCCAGCGGTAGGTGCGATCCACGCTTTTTTGCACATAGTCCCGGGGCGCGGGGTTTTCAATGCACTCGTCAAAGGCCATGCAGATATCCGAGCCCAGATTGGACTGGATCCGCATACTCTCCTCCGGCCCCATGAAGATCTTCCGGCCGTCAATGTGGGAGGAAAAGTAGACCCCCTCCTCTTTGATCCGCCGCAGGGAGGACAGGCTGAACACCTGAAATCCTCCGGAATCCGTTAAAATAGGTCCGTCCCAAGTCATAAATTTGTGGAGACCGCCCATTTGGCGAACGATCTCGTCGCCGGGGCGCAGATGCAGATGGTAGGTGTTGGACAGCTCCACCTGACAGCCGATATTTTTCAGGTCCTGGGCGCTGAGGGCGCCCTTTATGGCCCCCTGGGTGCCTACGTTCATAAACACCGGAGTCTGAACCCTTCCGTGGGCGCAGGTAAACTCGCCCAGCCGGGCTTTTCCTTCGGTTTTTTTCAGTGTAAACATGGTTTATTTCTCCATTTTCGGGTTGTATCGAATGTAAGTACGAATCCGCTCCGTCACATTGGGGTCAAAGTCAAATTCCCCTTCAAACAGGAAGTGGAATCCGCATTTTTCGATCACTCTGGCGGAACGTTGGTTTCGCAGAAAATGGCCGCAGCTGACAAAGTCATACCTCAGCGTATCAAAGCAGTACCTGGTCACCGCCGTCACCGCTTCCGGCGCAAAGCCATTGCCCCAATGGGCTTTATTCAGGCCGAAGCCGAATTCCCGTCCCACCATCCAGGGATCCATGGGATACCGTTTCCAGTCTCTGGCCTGGGCCGCGATGATGCCGATCATAGCCCCGGTGTCTTTGCGGATGATTGCCAGATCCTCTTTTCTGGAAACGCTGTTTTCAAGCCGCTGCCGGGTCATGGCAAGGTCCGCGCAGGGGCAGCCGCCTTCCATGGAAGCCACGTCAGGATCCGACACGATCTCATGAAACGCCTCCAGATCCTCCATTGCCAAAGGACGAAGCAGAAGCCGCGGACTTTCGATTCGGATCCCGGTCACATCCCAGAGGGCGGTTACCTTCCGAAAATTCCGCAGCAGATACAGCCGGGTAGGCTCCCAACTGCCCCACCGGGTCTGATGGAGGGTTTCCGCCACCGGCACAAAGCCGCATTTTTCCATCACCCGGCGAGAACGGTAGTTGCTCAAAAAATGGCCGCAAGTCAGGAAGTCACAGTGCTCTTCCCGGAAGCAGTAATCAATGACCGCGCGCAGCGCCTCGGCCATTACCCCCCGGCCCCAGTAGTCCTTGCTGAGAACATAGCCGATGGACCGGCCTACGCGGTCCTTGGGAAGCTCCAACACAGGTTCTTCCTTTTCCAGTCCGAGAGAGCCGATAACCTTCCCGTTTTCCTTCCATTCCAGGGCGAAGGTTTTCTTCTTGCTGATAAAGCTGTCTAACACCTTCTGGGTTGCCTCTATGGAGTCATGGGGCAGCCACCCGGCCATTTGACCCACGCCATCCACCCGGGCGTATTCATAAAAGTCTTCCAGATCTCCCTGCTCCCAGGGCCGAAGGATCAGCCGGTCTGTTTCCAGGCGAATCTGGGAAATATCCACAATCGCATTCATATTTTTTCCTCACAAAATACACATGGCATCCCCAAAGGAGAAGAACCGATACCGTTCCTGCACCGCCTGTGCATAGGCGTTCAGTACATGCTCCCGTCCGGCGAAGGCGGATACCAGCATCACCAGGGTGCTTTCCGGAAGATGGAAGTTGGTGATCAGGCCGTCCATTGCCTTAAAAGTGTACCCCGGATAGATGAAGATCTCCGTCCACTTGGACTTTGCCGCAAAGCTTCCGTCCTCATTGACCAGGGATTCCAATGTCCGGCAGGAGGTGGTGCCCACGCAAATGATCCGCCCGCCGTCACGCCGGGTCTCGTTCAGCAAATCCGCCGTCTCCTGATTCATCATGCAAAGCTCCGCGTGCATGTGGTGGTCGGTGATCTCCTCCGCCTTCACCGGGCGGAAGGTGCCAAGCCCCACGTGGAGGGTGACAAAGGCCGTTTTGACCCCCTTCCGGCGAATCTTATCCAGCAGTTCCTCCGTAAAATGCAGTCCCGCAGTGGGGGCGGCGGCGGAGCCTGACTCCCGGGAGTATACGGTCTGATACCGCTCCTGATCCTGAAGCTCCGCCTTGATATAAGGAGGCAGAGGCATTTTCCCCAGCCGTTCCAGCACCTCCAGGAAAATACCCGCATAGTCAAATTCCACCACCCGGTTGCCGTCCTCCTGAACCTCCCGGACTGTGGCGGTAAGTTCTCCGTTTCCGAATACCACCTGCTGGCCTTCCTGCATTTTCCGCCCGGGCTTGCACAGACACTCCCAGCGCTTTTCCCCTAAATCCCGCAGCAGCAGTACCTCCACCGCGCCGCCGGTAGGCCGGTGGCCCAAGAGCCGGGCAGGCAGCACCCGGGAGTCGTTCATGACCAGACAGTCCCCGGGATTTAAATAGTCGATGATATCGTAAAAATGCCTGTGGCTGACCTCCCCGGTGCGCCGGGACATCACCATGAGCCGGGAAGCGTCTCTTTTTTCCAGCGGGGTCTGGGCAATCAGCTCCTCCGGAAGGTCATACCAAAAATCATGGGTTTTCAATGTCATTTCCTCGTTTCTTATGGAGTAAGCAATTCTATCCCCGGGCAATCCTGGCCGGGTACCATTTTTGGAACCAGACCGTAAACAGCCCCATCAGCGCGGGAAGCACCGAATTGACAGCGCCCGTCCAGGAGGCAAGCGCCGTCCCCATCCAATAATAGGTCCATATAGGCGTCAGCAGATACAGCACGCCCCAGCAGCCGGTGAGAATGCGGTTGGTTTTTATAAACAAGGGATTGTTCAGCGCCTGCTCTCCGTTGTAGTCGTTCATGGAATAGTGGGCGGTGAGCGGGATCTTCAAAAAGCAGGAGACGCTCCACATCAGGCCAAAGGCAAAATAGGAAAGGGGCAGCACCGTGCGTACCGGCGCGGAAAGAAGCAGCGCCAGAGCGCAGCCGGTGACCAAGGCGGCAGACAGCACGTCATAGATGGTTTTCCTGTTCTTATAAAACCCCAGTGGGATGAGAGCGCAGACTCCGGCGCTGATCACCGCCCCGTAAAAGGCATCCATGGGCGCCGCTACCCAGAACACAATCCAGGGCAGCAGCAGGATATTCATATTGGTGGAACACTTTTTTGTCCCGGCCGTTGTCCGCGGCTTTTCAGGGCCGAAGTAATCGTCCCAATGAAGCATCAGAGAAAAATCTCCCTTTACCCGGTATTGCTGCCGGGCCAGGGCCTCCTCTCCGGTAATCTCTCCAGCGGCAATGGCGTTCCACACAGAAAAGGGGGTTTCGATCCGGGTGGTATAGGGAAGAAAATCATCCGTCAAAACACGGCATCCCGTTTCCGTCAGCACCAGCTGGCAGCATCCGTCCACATCGGTGTAGCACATTTCCAGCACCAGGTCTTTCCCCGGCCAGGCTTTGGGGTTATACAGCGCTCCCATCTGCCTGGTAAAGGTCAGCCACTGGGGGCTGGTCTGTCCGGTCTTTTCCACGCCCCAGCTGGCGTCGGCCATGGCCTCAAACACCTCCCGGGGGTAGAGCAGCTGAGAAAGCTTTTCATAGGTTTCCCGGGAAATCCCGTCCCTTATAAACTCCCACCCCGCCTGGCGCACATAGGAAAGGTATTCCTCCGTCCGTTCCGCCAGCTCCTTGACTCGGAACAATTCTCCCTGGCCGCAGAAAATGGACGTGTAGTTTCCTTTTCCCAGCATATGGTCAAACATCGCTGTCACACCGTCGTAATTTCCCCGGGCAGTGTAAAAGCCGCAGGTGGAAATGACAACATGGCGCTTGCCGGACAGATCATACCGGCCCGGGTGTCCCCCGAACCGGCTGGCCGATTCCATAAACGGTAGGTTCATGGGAAGCTGCCGGTCAATGAGATTCTTCAGTCCTCCCGGCACAGAAAAGTAGTATAGCGGAAAACTCCACAGGATCACATCCGCCCAGAGGATGCTTTCGATCACCGAAGCCATGTCATCACCCAGGACGCACTGCCCCGGTGTTTTGCTCCAACAGGCGAAACAGCCCCGGCAGGGCTGTATGTCCATCCGGCAAGTGGTCAGCTCCCGGGGCTCCCCTTCCCCCATGCCTTCCAGGAACGCCTTTGCCAGGCGGTAGGTGTTGCTTCTTACCCCTTTGGGACTGCCATTGATCAAAAGGATCCTCATATTCTCCCCCCATTCCCATTCAGTATAGCCCAAATCGGCATAATTTGCAACAGACAAAATGGCCTCCGGCTGCATAGGATGGCCTGGAGGTATCAGCTTATGAAAAAACCAGTTTTTACCGGGGCCTGCACCGCCCTGGTTACCCCGTTTTTAAACGGGAAAGTCAACTATCCCATGCTGGAGCAGCTTCTGAAGCGGCAAATGGACGCGGGGATCAGCGCGGTCGTGATCTGCGGAACCACGGGAGAATCCCCCACTCTGTCTGACAGCGAAAAGCTGGAACTGTTCCACCGGGCCAAAACCTACGCGGGAAACCGCTGCAAGATCATCGCGGGCACCGGCTCCAACTGTACGGAGCACGCGCTGTTTCTAAGTCAGTCGGCGGAAAAGCTGGGGGTGGACGCCCTGCTGGTGGTCTCCCCCTACTATAACAAGGCCACTGCGGAAGGGCTCATGGCCCACTACAGTACCATCGCGTCGGCGGTACATATCCCGGTGATCGCCTACAACGTCCCCTCCCGTACCGGCGTGGATATCCCGGTATCCGTTTACCAGCAGCTGTCCCAGATCCCCAACATGGCAGGGGTTAAGGAAGCGTCCACCGACATTTCCAAGTTCGCCAAAATCAAAGCCGCCTGTCCTCCCTCCTTCTGCCTGTGGAGCGGCAACGACGATATGACCGTGCCCGTCATGGCCCTGGGAGGCCAGGGGGTGATCTCCGTGGTTTCCAACCTGTTTCCCGAGCAGGTCCAGGCCATGGCCCGCTCCGCCCTGGACGGAGACTTTGATACCGCCGCGGACTTACAGCTCACTCTTTTGCCCCTTTGCAATCTGCTGTTCTGTGAAGTCAGCCCCATCCCGGTGAAGGCCGCCCTGAATCTTATGGGGTACGACTGCGGAGACTGCCGCCTGCCTCTCACGCCGGCCAAGGAGCAGACCGTCAAAGCCCTGGAAAAGTGCCTGGGACTCTCGTAACATTCCTTCCTTTTGACACAGGCAAACAGGGGCTGTCTCAAAATAGCCCAATGAAAACAGATGCACAAAAGCTTGGCGGGGGGTGTGTGCGGGGGGCCGGCCTCGAGGCCCCCTGCGCGTTCAATAACCCGCCCGCAGGCGAGCAATTTGTCCAACTTGAAATATCAAGTTGGACAAATTGCCCAAGGCGTTGTCTCAAACGAAAGTTTTGAGACAACGCCTTGGGCTTTGGGTATTCTCTTAAGCCAGAACTGCCTTGTGGAAAACCTTTTTGCCCTTGCGGATCTTCACGCCTTCCTTCAGCATCTCTTCCGTGACGGCGAAGGAAGCGGCGCTCACCTTTTCGTCGTTGACGAACACGCCTCCCTGCTCCACCAGACGGCGGGCCTCCTTGTTGGAGGAAGCCAGGCCGCAGGCCACCATTAGGTTCAGAATGCCCATCTGACCCTCTGTCAGCTTGTCGGCGGGGATTTGGGTGGTAGGCATGTCGGCATTCTCACCGCCACCGGTGAAGAGCGCCCGGGCAGCGGCCTGGGCCTTCTCCGCCTCTTCCTCCCCGTGAACCATCTTGGTCAACTCGTAGGCCAGGATCTCCTTGGCCTGGTTGATCTTGGCGTCCTTCCAAGCGTCCATCTCGCTGATCTGCTCCAAAGGCAGGAAGGTGAGCAGCCGGATGCACTTCATCACGTCGGCGTCGTCCACATTCCGCCAGTACTGGTAGAATTCAAAAGGCGAGGTCTTATTGGGATCCAGCCACACCGCGTTTCCGGCGGTCTTGCCCATCTTGTTACCCTGGGAGTCGGTGAGCAGGGTGATGGTCATGCAGTGGGCGTCCTTGCCCAGCTTCTTCCGGATCAGTTCCGTGCCGCCCAGCATGTTGCTCCACTGGTCGTTGCCGCCGAACTGCATATTGCAGCCGTAGTGCTGGAACAGGTGGTAGAAGTCGTAGGACTGCATAATCATGTAGTTGAATTCCAGGAAGCTCAGGCCCTTCTCCATCCGCTGCTTGTAGCACTCCGCCCGGAGCATATTGTTCACGGAGAAGCAGGCGCCCACCTCCCGCAGCAGATCCACATAGTTCAGGTTCAGCAGCCAGTCGGCGTTGTTCACCATCTGGGCCTTCCCCTCGCCAAACTCGATGAACCGCTCCATCTGCCTTTGAAAGCATTTGGCGTTGTGGTCAATGTCCTCCTTTGTGAGCATCTTCCGCATGTCGGTCCGGCCGGAGGGGTCGCCGATCAGAGTGGTGCCGCCGCCGATCAGGGCGATGGGCTTGTTGCCTGCCATTTGCAGCCGCTTCATCAGGGTGAGCGCCATAAAGTGACCGGCGGTCAGGCTGTCGGCGGTACAGTCAAAGCCGATGTAGAAGGTGGCCTTGCCGTTGTCGATCATTTCCCGAATTTCTTCCTCATTGGTCACCTGGGCGATCAGACCCCGGGCCACCAGTTCGTCGTAAAGTTTCATGTTCACTTCTTCCTTTCTATTGAACTGCGCTGCGGCCGATCAGGGTGATCAAGGCGGCGCGCAGAATATTCACATTGGTTTGCTCCAGAATGGTATCCCTGCCGGTATGAATCCGGGACAGATACAGCCCCACCTTGCTTTGATTCAGGGCGCAGATGCCCACCCCGTAGGGAAAGGACATCTGATCGGAAGGAAAGGCGGCAAAGCCTTTTTCCCGGATCTGGATGTTTTTCTTGCCCAAATCGCCGCAGATGCTATGCAACGGCTTCAGCTTCCGCAGATCTTTTTTCAGCTTTTTCGTAGGAAACAGGCGGATGTGATCCCCTTCCCCTACGCAGTCCAGATTCAGCACCAGCTGCCCTTTCACTGCCTGCTTGTGGGCTGAGGCGTAGGCGCCGGATCCCAGCATGCCCAGTTCTTCCAGATCAAAGAGCACAAAGCATACCCTATCCCGCAGATTTTCCGGCAGCGTGGCCGCGATCTCCAGCACCGTCACCACCCCGGAGGTGTTGTCGTTGGCGTTGGTCCGATTGGCCGGGCCGCAGAAAAGCAGGAAAAGCTCCACCCAGAAGCAGAGATACCAGGCAATCCAGGCATATCCAAAACTGTCGGTGACCACTTTCACCACAAGCCAGGGCGCCAGGGGAACCGCCAGCATAAACGCGCACAGAAATATCTGATAGCCCAAAAAAGGCCAGAAGCTGCAAGGCGTGAGCAGGTTGGGCACAGGCAGCCGGGCGCAGGTGTCGTAGTGGGCGGTGATTAAGTATTTGGCCTTCTCCGGGTCTCCCAGAACCAGATTGTGAACTCCGAAGCGTCCCTTCTCCACAGCGCAGGCATACCCCAGCTGTTCACCAAAGGCGCATACCGTCTCCCGGAAGGCCTGCTTCTGCTTTCTGGATTTTCGCACAGGAAAGTCCCGCAATACATCCATTGGTTTCATTCTTCCTCTCCTTACCATTGAAAAACGCCCTCTGTCTCAATCGGGACAGAGGGCGTAACATTTACGCGGTACCACCTCAGTTCAGCACGGCCTTACGAACCGTACCCTCACGGCGTCCAACAACGCCTTTCGCTGTATCGGGCGAACCCGTCCTGCCCTACTGTTCCTTCAGGCAGACCGCTCCGGGAGGTATTTGGGCGGCTTTTCCCACTGCCTTGCACCAGCCGGCAGCTCTCTGGCGGAAAAGGAGACGCTTACTTCTTCCCTTCACTGCGTTACGCATATCCTAGCAAAAATAAGGGTATTTGTCAAGAGGCAGGGGTCTTTCATAATCAAATGTCCAGCATTTCCTCCGCGCTCTTTAAGGTGGTTTCTGTAATATTCGTGCCGCCGATGATCCGTGCCAGCTCCCGCTTTCGCCCTTCCAAATCCAGAGGGGTCACCTGGGTATAGGTTCGCCCGCCCCGCTCGCTTTTGGAAATCAGCAGATGGGTGCTGGCCAGGGCCGCTAACTGGGGCAGATGGGTCACGCACAGCACTTGCTTGTGACGGGCCACGCTTTTCAGCTTTTGGGCCACCTTCTGGGCCGCCCGGCCGGAAACGCCGGTGTCCACCTCGTCGAAAATCAAGGTGCCCACCTGATCCTTTTCCGCCAGCACATTTTTCATTGCCAGCATGATCCGGGCCAATTCGCCGCCGGAGGCCACCTTGCTCATGGGCTTCAGGGCTTCTCCGGCATTGGCGGACATGTAAAAAGCTGCCCCATCCGCGCCGGTGGGCGTCAGTTCCAGCTCCCGGAACCGGCAGGAAAACTGCACCCGGGGCATATCCAGCTGAGTAAGCTCTTCCAGAATCCGGCCAGACAGGGCCTCTGCCCCTTTCTTCCGGTTTTCCCGCAGGTCCAGGGCTGCGTCCCAGGCTTCCTTTTCCGCTTTTTTCAGCTTCCCCTTCAACCGTTCCAGGTGGTCGTCGGCAAATTCAATATCGTCCAGTTCTTTTTTCGCCTTGTCCAGGTAGGCCAGAATGTCCTCACAGGTCACGCCGTATTTCCGGCGGAGCTTGTGGATCACATCCAGCCGCTCCTCGATCTGTTCCAATTCGTCGGCGGAATAGCTGAGTTCGTCCCGGGCGTCCCGGACCTCCTCCGCCGCGTCCTGAACCTGATACATAAGGTCGCTGACTCGATCGTGCAGGGACTGGAAGCTGTCGCTGAACCGGGAAAGTCTGGCCAAGGCATACTCCGCCTGGGCCAGCAGTCCCGCCGCGCCGTCGCTGTCGTCTCCGCCGTAGAGGCACTCTACCGCGGTATTCATGCCGTCGCTGAGTTTTTCCGCGCTTTGCAGGATCTTTCGCCGCTCTTCCAGCCGCTCGTCCTCCCCCGGTTCCAGATTCGCCTTTTCGATCTCGGCAATCTGGTACTTCAGGGTCTCCATCCGGCGAAGCTTTTCCCCTTCGTCCATGGTCATCCGGTCAATGTCCCGGCGAAGCTTGGAAACCGCCTCATAGCACTGGCCATAGCGCTGCCGAAGATCCTCATTGCCGCTGAAATCGTCCAAAAACCGCAGATGGTTTTCCTCGTCAAACAGCGAAGCGGAATCGTGCTGGCCGTGGATATTGATCAGCTGAATTCCCAGCTTCCGCAAAATCGCCACGCTGACCAACGATCCGTTCACCCGGCAAACATTTTTTCCGTCCAGGAAAATTTCCCGCTGGATCACCGTCTCCGGGTCATAGTCCACCCCGTTTTCCTCAAACCAGGGATATTGGGGCACCTGGGTAAACACCGCCCGGACGGAAGCCTTGCTACTTCCGGTTCGGATCATGTCCCGGTAGGCCCGCTCTCCCAAAATGGCGGAAATGGCGTCGATGACAATGGACTTACCGGCGCCGGTCTCACCGGTCAGAACATTGAAGCCCTGATCGAATGAAATATCCGCACTTTCTATGACCGCGATATTTTCAATATGCAGCAAACTCAGCACGGCCAATCCCTCCACATTCAGCGCATCAGGCTTTTGATCTCACCGCAGAAGGCGGCGGCGGCATTGCTGTCCCGCATAACCACCATCACCGTATCGTCCCCGGCCAGGGTGCCCAGAATCACGCTCATGTGCATGGCGTCCAGGGCGGAAGCCGCCGCGCTGGCGAGGCCTGGCAGGGTGTGAATGACAATGATGTTCTGGGCATAGTCAAAGCTGGTGACGCTCTCCCGGAAGATGGTATTCAGCCGTCCCGAGAATGTGCTGGGCACTTCCCGTACAGCGGCGGTATAGCGGTAGGTGCCGAAGCTGGTGAGCTCCTTCACGATCCGCAATTCCTTGATATCCCGGGAAATGGTTGCCTGCGTGCTGGTAAAACCGGCCTCTTGGAGCTCCTGCAAAAGCTGCTCCTGGGTCTCCACATTGGTGGTAGATATGATTTCCATGATTTTCGCCTGTCGTTTGGATTTCACTGCCGGTCACCTCTTAAACCTTTTTAAATTTCCCGTTAACTACATCGTAGAAGCTTCGATCCTTCAGCCGAACCAGCTTGGTTTCCAGATGGGATCTGCGGACGGTCACCACATCCCCCATATTCAGCCGGATGGCTTTCCCGCCGTCCACGGACACGAAGGCATTGCGCCGGGGGTTCTGAACCATTTCCACAGTCACCACCCGTTTATCCGAGGCTACGATGCTTCGGCTGCCCATATCGTGGGCACAGATGGGGGTAATGATGATATTTCTCGCCTCTGGCTCCACAATTGGGCCGCCGGCGGAATAGCTGTAAGCCGTAGAGCCGGTAGGGGTAGCGATCACCACGCCGTCGCCGCCGCACTCCATGGCCTGAACGCCGTCGCATTTTACTGCCAAATGGACGATCCGGGCAATGGTGCCTTTTGTCACAACCACATCGTTCAGGCAGATATCGTGAAAAACAATATCCCGATCCCGCTGTATGGAAATATCCAGCATGGCCCGACTGTCCACGGAATAATTCCCGGAAACCACCTGGGTCAGCTTATCCAGTTCGGTGCTTTCCAGTTCTGCCATAAAGCCCATGGTGCCGATGTTCACCCCAAGGATGGGCACATTTTTCCGGGTCGCGGCCTTAGCCATATGGAGAATGGTGCCGTCGCCGCCGAAGCAAACCACCATTTCCGCGTTGGGCAGTTCCCGCTCCAGCCGGGAAAACCGGATATCCTTGGGAAGCTCAAAGCTTCTGTCCACCTCAAAGGGCAGGCATACCCGAATCTGGACGCCTGCGGAGCGGAGAATCTGCATGGCTTCCCGAACCGTCTGAAAATTCTTATCCCGATAGGGATTGGGAGTCAGGATCACATTTTTCATTCCTCTGCCCCCTTATCCAGGGCCTCATGGGCCTGCTCCACCAGAAGGGCGGTGTCCGGACGGATCCCATCCCTCTGTTCCAATGTCAAATGACCCAAAAACTCAATATTGCCTTCCGGCCCCTTCACGGGAGAATAGGTCAGGCCCAGGATCTGAAAGCCCAGCTCCCCTGCCAGCGCCACAAAGCCGTCCAGCACTTCTCTATGGGTCGCTTTGTCCCGCACCACGCCTTTTTTGCCGACCTTTTCCCGGCCGGCCTCAAATTGAGGTTTAATCAGGCATACCACCTGGCCGGTAGGCTTCAGCAGACTTTTGATCACCGGCAGCACGATCTTCAATGAGATGAAGCTGACGTCCACCACAGATAGATCCAGCGGCTCTCCCAGCTGCTCGGGGGTCACATAACGGATGTTGGTTCGTTCCATCACCACCACCCGGGGATCGGAGCGGATTTTCCAGTCCAGCTGTCCATAGCCCACATCGATGGCGAACACCTTCTTCGCCCCCTGCTGGAGCAAACAGTCGGTGAATCCGCCGGTGGAAGCGCCGGAATCGCTGCAAACATAGTCAACCGGCCGGATGCCAAAGCTGCGCAGCGCCTTTTCCAGCTTCAGACCGCCCCGGCTTACATAAGGGCACACCGCCCCCCGAACCTCCAGCTGGGCGGTCTGTTCAAAGGAGACGCCGGGCTTATCCGCTTTTTGTCCGTTCACATACACCTGACCGCTCATGATAATGGCCTGGGCCTTGGAGCGGCTGTCCGCGTAACCCTGCTCCGTGAGCAATACATCCAGTCGTTTCTTAACCTTCATTCAGGACAGCACCTCCTTGGTAAAAGCGGCAATGGACTGACCGTCCAGGCCGCAGTGCTTATAAAGCTCATTCTGAGAGCCGTGGGGGACAAATTCCGCCCCCAGATCCAGACCGGAGAAGCGAAGATCCGGGCATAGCGCACCCAATCTCCAGGCCAAATTCTCCCGAATGCCGGAACCGGTGCAGGTTTCTTCCACCATAATCACCCGGCGGCTTTCCGGCAGCCGCTTCAAAATTTCCTCAGCAGGAATATCCGATACCCGCATCAGACGAAGCACCGTTGCCTCGATCCCCTCCGAGGAAAGAAGCCGCGCCGCCTCCATCACATTTTCCAGCATGGTTCCGTAGGTCAGGAAGGTCACATCCCTGCCCCGGCGGTGGGTGACCAGGCTTGTTTCCAGCCCTTTCCAGCAGGAGTCAGAATACCCCCGCTCTCCGCCCCGGGGATAGCGGATCGCCACCGGGCCGTTGTAATCAAGAACCGCCCAGCGGAGCATATCCCGCTGTTCCGCCAGGCTGGCGGGGGCCAATATCAGCATGCCCGGCATTTGGCTTAAAAATCCCACATCAAATACGCCGTGATGGGTGGGGCCATCGTCTCCCACCAGACCGGCCCGGTCGATGGCAAACACCACATGAAGGTGGAGCATGGCCACATCCTGCATGATCTGATCGTAAGACCGCTGCAGGAAGGTGGAGTACACAGCCACCACCGGCACCATGCCCTGCTTAGCCAGGCCGCCGGCCATGGAAACCGCGTGCTCCTCCGCGATGCCCACGTCAAAGGTGCGGTTCGGGTATTTCTTCTGAAACGCCAGAAGGCCCGTACCCCCGGGCATGGCGGCGGTGATGGCGCACAGCTTTTCATTTTCCGCCGCCAGAGAGAGCATGGTCTCGCCAAACCCGTCAGAGAAGGTCTTGACCTTGGGCGCCAGCTTCCTGCCTGTCTCCGGATCAAATTTGCCAATGCCGTGATAACGGGCCGGATCCTCCTCCGCAAGGGCAAAACCGCAGCCCTTTTTGGTAACCACATGGATCAGCACAGGCTCTTTTAAATCCCGGGCAGTGGTGAGCAGAGAGATCAGTCCAGGCAGATCATGCCCGCTGACCGGCCCCAGGTAGGTAAAGCCCATATTCTCAAAAATGGTAGCGGGAAGCAAAAACCGCTTCAGCCGGTTTTTCAGGCGGCTGGAAAGACGATAAATGACTCTGCCGCCGGGAATCTTTTTCATGATCTTCCGGTATGCCCGCTTGGCGCCCAGGTAATTCTCGCTGGTGCGCAGCCTGGACAGATGGCGGGACATGCCGCCTACATTTTTGCCGATGGACATTTCATTGTCGTTCAGAATGACGATCATGGGCTCCCCGCTCACCGCCGCGTCGTTTAAGCCTTCGTAGGCCATGCCGCCGGTGCAGGCGCCATCACCGATCAAGGCGATGATATGGTAGTCCTGATGCAGTAAGGTTCTGGCCCGGGCCATGCCCAGGGCAATGGACACGGAGCTGGAAGCGTGGCCGGCCACAAAGGCGTCGGCATCGCTTTCCGAAGGCTTCGGGAAACCGGATATGCCGCCGTACTGCCGCAGCCGCGCAAAATCCGCCCGGCGTCCGGTCAGCAGCTTATGCACATAAGACTGATGACCCACATCAAATACCAGGCGGTCTACAACTGTATTAAAAACGGTCTCAATGGCAACGGTCAGTTCTACCGCGCCCAAATTACCGGCCAGATGGCCGCCGGTTTTGGAGACACTGTCGATGAGAAAATCCCGGATCTCCCTGCAAAGCTGTTTGCGCTCCTGATCCGTTAAGTTTAGTAGATCCTCGTGACCGTTGACTCTGTCTAAAATATCCACGAATTCACACAACCTGACATTATTATTTATTTTCTTTTTTGAAAGAGGTTTTTTACCGTGTAGATCAACTTGCCTACCAAGTGCACGATTTGGGTGCAGGAATTAACGGCAAAGGTTTTTCCAATGGCCTTTCCTCCCACCGTCAGTCCCGCCGCCAGTGCGGACATGACTAGGGAGATCCCCTCGGGCCAGCCTATTTCCACGTTGGAAAGGATCAGCGCCGCGATGGTAGCGGAGGCAGAGCCGGACACAACGCCGCAGATATCGCCTACCACGTCATTGCAGATGGAGCTGACCCGTTCGGCGTTGCGCAGAAGCTTGATCGCCTCCTGGGCACCGGGAACCTTTCGGGCGGCCATGGAATGGAAGGGCTTTTCGTTGGCGGTAGCCACCGCCATGCCTATGATATCAAAAATAATACCTACAAAAATAATGGCAAGCAGGATCAGAAACGCCACCGCCAGGGAGCTGCTGGCCATCACCGCGTCAGACACCAGGGAAATGGTGCCGGAGATCAGGATGGTCGCAAAGAAAACGGTGACCACCCATCGGATGGTCTTATTTCTCTCTCGTTTGGACGCCTCGGAGCTGTTTTTACCCACGCAGAAGTTCCCCTTTTATTAATCAAAAATTCAAAAATCGTAAAGACAAAAAGACGGTAGCAGGCAAGATAAATCTTACGGCTTAGGTCGGGTTGTTTTTCACCGGACAGAACCTGCCGTTGCCGCGCAGGCCGTTTCCATTTGATCCATCCGCCCAAGTGTTGCCAGGATAATGGGTACCCGATTGCCACTTAGACCGTACTGTAATCCCCTGCCTGCCCCTTTCGGACAGCCTAGGTGTTTTCCACGGCAGAATGCACCATAGTCTTAGCCTCTTTTGCAAGCATGGTTTCCCGAAGCAATAACGGCAGCAGCTATGGCCATAGCCGCCGGCCGCCTGTCATCGTTCCCCGCATACTCACGCAAGGCAGGCTACTCTGCACGCAGCACACGATTCTGTGCACCGCCTTGCAGGTTCATACCTGAGTCGTACGCGAGCGGGCCCTCATCGAGGGTTCTAACCGTCGTCGCACAAGCTTCAGGTCTCCACGGAAACCGGGTCGTATGCGCCATGCCATTGGCGCGCGCCCGGGATCCTTAACCCCCAGCATCCACCCTAAACTGGGCGTAAAAAGCAGACACCAGGGACTTCATCGATGTGCCCTTCAAAGGATTTTTAGGCCCTTCTTGGAAAATGGCCATCCTGACTAGGATACTGCACCGTCAAGATGTATATTAGCATAGTTTTGGCGAATATACAAGTATTTTTTCAAAATTTGAATATTTGTTTACAAATTTATACATCAAAAAGGCTGGACTCTGTCAGATCGCCCCGCCCCGGAGAAAGCACTCCTCCACAATGTCTCTGTGGGTCACGGCGATCTCCAGATCCTTCACCTGCTCCGCCGTAAAGAATCCCAGTTCCTTCGACTCGCTGCTGATGCGCAGAACCGGCTTCTCCTCAAATTCCAGTCCGTAGACCACGATCACCATCCGCCAGATGCTTCCGTCCCGGTAGGCGGCGATCCGTCCCGGATTGTCATAGACCTTCAGCTTGCGAAAACGCTCCTTGGGGATCCGCAGCCCCAGCTCCTCATAAACCTCCCGGGCAATGGCCTGGCGGCCTGTCTCCGTCTTTTTGCAGCCGCCTCCCACCAGTCCCCAGAGATCGGAATCCCGTCGCTTTTCCAGCAGAAGCTTTCCCTGCCAGGTCAGTATCCCATTGGCTCCCAAATGGGCGGGCATGGTGGTCTTGGGGGCGTCCTTGGGGTCGCAGTTATAAAAGGTCACAATGGACATGGTATTCCTCCCCTTCTGTCATCGGATCCTTCAACCGTCCCGGGATCACAGCAGCTCCCGAAGCTTATCCAGGAACGCCTCTTCTCCCAGGGTGTTTATCTTAAAGAACATGGCCTGACTGCCTCCCGCGGTGATGGCAGAAAGATGGATGGGCCCTTCCCCGTTTTGAAACAAGGTAACGCTCAGGCTCACCCGGTTTCCTCCCGCAGAGCTGTAGCGCTCAAACACACGAACGCTGCATCGGGCCTCCCCGCTTTGAAAGTCGCTGGAATCCTCCAGCGAAGCGGACGCACTTCCATTGATGATCCCGGTTTCGATTTTGCTAAGAAGAGAAGAAAAGTCTCCACCAAGGGTTTTTTCCAATTTTGCCATGGTCATTCTCCTTTCGGTAACATATACAAGCGGATGAATTCAGCGCTTTCCCCTTCCGCTGCCGGGAAAGGCCGTTTATTCTATGAATCAGTATACCACAGCCCACGGTAAATGTCCATAGATTCCCCTTGGGGACGCAGCTCCGGTGGAGAGGAAGCTGCGATGGGCAAACCGCCTTTCTGTCTGCCGTTCCGGCCGGGATTTCCGCGAATCTTCCGGAGGGCTCACCAGATCCGCCGGAGCAGGCACCAGCTATGGGTGCGGATGGTATATTTCAGCTCAAACAGCCACGGCCGCTGCTCCATTCTTCCCCGGCACAGAAACACCGTGGCCTCCGCCCCCACATAGGGAATCTGCTTGGTGCTGAGAATTTCCTCAATATCCACCCGCTGAAGCTGATGCGATTCATTTTCTATCCGCAGCCGCAGAGGACGAATTTCCCCGGAAGCGCTGCACAGGGAGATCACGTCCACCCTCTGTATCCCCATATCCGGCCCTCCTTTCCCTTTTGGCTTTATTATAGCACATTTGTTCGAATAAAACAAGTGGAATTTTCAGGTTGCGGGAACAGTCGGAGTTTGGTATAATGGGTCAAATTCCAAAAACATCTCAGGAGGCGCCTATGCTCAAATACCCCTGTCTGGTACTGGATCACGATGACACTGTGGTTCAAAGCGAGAAAACCATCGGATATCCCTATTTCTGTACCGTTCTGGACAAATTTCGCCCGGGACAGAAGATCTCGTTAAAGGACTATGTCCACGCCTGCCATAACCTGGGATTCGCGGAAATGTGCCGGCAGAAGTGGCAGTTTACCCAGCAGGAGCTGGACGAGGAATACCGGGGCTGGCAGCAATACATCCGCACCCATATTCCTGCCCCCTGCCCCGGGATCCGCCGGGTGATCCGCCGTCAGAAGGAAGAAGGCGGGCTCATTTGTGTAGTTTCCCACTCCGCGGTGGAGAACATCACCCGGGATTACCGGGTCCACTTCGGCCTCCAGCCCGACGCCATCTACGGCTGGGACTATCCGGAGGAGCTGCGCAAACCCAACCCCTTCCCCCTGGAAGATATCATGGGCCGGTACGATCTTCGGGTAGAGGATCTTCTGGTGGTGGACGATATGAAGCTGGCCTGGCGGATGGCCCATCCTTTAGGCGTTCAGGTAGCCTTCGCCGCCTGGAGCAAGGCGGATTTCCCTGAGCTGTCCGGAGAAATGCGGTCACTGTGCGATTTCACCTTTGATGATCCCCAGGAGCTGGAAGCGTTTCTCTTTGAAAGCGGAAAATAACCCCAATCGTTTTCAGAAACTTTACGATCAAACCGGTTTATTTCCCTTGACAACTATGGTATAATCATTTGTGGCCGAAGGAAAAGGAGGTGCGTCGTCTGGAAAAGGCAAGCGTGAAAGTCATGGCCCGGAACCGGGAAGCCTGCCATGAATACTTTGTAGAAGAGGAATTCGAAGCCGGTATTGAACTGGTGGGCACCGAGGTCAAGTCCATCCGTGCCGGCGCCTTGAACCTGAAGGACGCCTGGTGCGGCATCAAGGATGGGGAACTGATCCTGAACCAGATGCACATCTCCCCTTATGACCATGGCAACCGATTCAACGTAGACCCCCGCCGCCCCCGAAGGCTTTTGATGCACCGCCGGGAGATCATGCGGCTCTACGGCAAGGTCAAGCAGGACGGCTACTCCCTGATTCCCCTGTCCGTCTACTTTAAGGGCAGCCGGGTGAAGGTAAACGTGGGCCTGTGCAAAGGCAAAAAGCTGTATGACAAACGACAAGCCGCGGCGGAGCGTGACGCCAAGCGTCAAATCGACCGGGCTATGAAGGAGAGATATTAACATGGCAAATCCCACTTTTAAGATCACCATGGAAAACGGCGGCGTTATTGAGGGCGAGCTGTATCCGGAAATCGCCCCCCAGAGCGTATACAATTTCATCGATCTGTGCAATCACAATTTCTATGACGGCCTGATCTTCCACCGGGTCATCCCGGGCTTCATGATCCAGGGCGGCTGCCCCCAGGGCACCGGCATGGGCGGCCCCGGCTACTGCATCAAGGGCGAGTTCTTCTATAACGGCGTAAAGAACGACCTGCGCCATAAACGGGGCGTGCTGAGCATGGCCAGAAGCCAGTCTCCCAATTCCGCCGGCAGCCAGTTCTTCATCATGCACGCCGACGCCAAGCACTTAGACGGCCAGTACGCTGCCTTTGGAAAGGTCACCTCCGGTCTGGATGTGGTGGATTCTATCGCCTCCGTGCAGACTGACCGGTCCGACCGCCCCATGACCGAGCAGAAGATCGCCTCCATCACCGTAGACACCAAGGGCGAACACTATCCCGAACCCAAGAAGCTGCCCGATCCCTACGGCAGATTCTGAGAAAACAAAAACCCGGGGCGGTTTTCCGCCCCGGTACCAACCAAACTAAACCTGGGGCCGTACTGGTTTCGACGGGGGTAGTGAGGCTGGAATAGCGGGCCGTGGCGCCTGGCCACGATAAAACGGGCAATTTTAAATTTAACTGACAACAAGACTGTTGCTCTGGCTGCCTAATTAGGCGCCCATCCGCCCCGGAAGGTCCACGAGCCGGGCTCGGGTGTGATTTGAGTGGAGTCCGTGCGTATGGTAAGCTTTGCCCATACCACGCATCATGAAGCTACTGATTCCCGTAGGGTGTTTGTTCCCGCCGGGATGAGGGAATGTAAATAACAAACTGCGCCCGGAGAAGTTCTTTCCAAGTTGCTTTCGGACAGGGGTTCGATTCCCCTCGGCTCCACCACAAAAGTAATCCCCTGGATGTTTGTCATCCAGGGGATTTTCATTTTAATTGCGTATTCTCGCTTTTTCACGCTTTTCTCTGTGTTTATATGGTTAATTTTATAATCATCAAATCACAGTCAAAATCTCATTTTGCTAACGAGATTGCTAACAGATTTGCGGCGGTTATTTCTTCTGCCTCGTTTTAATGTTCCCCACCATGGCCTCGGCGGCGCCGGTGATGATGGCGGAGATATCCACGCCGGCGGCGGTAAGTACCTTCACGGAAGCATCGGACAGCTTCGCCATGGACATGGAGATCACATCATTTTTCAATTTACTGATTTCCTCCTTGGTCAGTTTCCCGTCCACGGCGGCGGCCTTCAAGTCATCCACCACCGTCTGCTGCAATTCCAGCACCGTGGTGATGGCAGCGTTCTTGGCTTCATCCACGGCGATCTGCACCGTCTGGAGCTGCTTCACCTTGCCGATCTGAGCTGTGAGCCAGGTTCCGGCCACGCCGATCAGCGCTACCGCCAGAGCCACCAGGACCTGAACACCACTGTCAATCAGAGCATTCACGATCATTTCCATATGCTTTTCCTCCCATTATGTAATAATTTCCCAGGATGTTACTTCCTGGTAGATCTCTTCAATGAACGAATTTCCTTTCAT